>NZ_QPFC01000752.1:0-6098 GCF_003427465.1 Nocardiopsis sp. TNDT3
CGGGGGGGGGGCGCCACAGGGCGTTGCCGCCGCGCCGGGACGGCGCTCGCCTCAGTCCCCGACGACCGGTGCCTCCGCCGGACGCAGCAGCGGCCCCACGTACTCCAGGGCCTGTCCGACGAGGGACTCCACGTCGTCCCTGACGTCGAGTTCGAGGCCGGGTTCGTCCTCCCTCAGCCGTTCGAGGGTGTCGAGCTGCGACTCCAGGAGCGCGGGCGGCATGAAGTGGTCCTGGCGGGCCTCGATCCGCCGCCAGATCACCTCGGCGGAGCCGTGCATGTGCAGGAAGCGCACCCCCGGGGCGGCCTGGCGCAGGACGTCGCGGTAGCTGTGCCTGAGCGCCGAGCAGGCCATGACCGTGGACTGGCCGGCGGCCTCGTGCTCGGCGATCCACCGGGCCAGCTCGTGCAGCCACGGCCAGCGGTCCTCGTCGGTCAGCGGGACGCCCGCCGCCATCTTGTCGATGTTGGCCCGGGGGTGGAAGTCGTCGGCCTCGGCGAAGGGCAGGCCCAGCTGCTTGGCCACACGTTCGGCGACAGTGGTCTTGCCGCTGCCCGAGACCCCCATGAAGACAAAGTGCATGGTTTCTCCGTGTCGTGGTGCCCCTGCGCGGCCGCAAGCGTCACCGTTAATAGTGATATCAATCAATCCGGCTAGGCTTCAGCGTGACCCACGGCCGCATGCGGCCAACCGGACGGCCCCGGAGCACGAGGAGAACGATGGCCACGGACCACCGCACACTGCACAACCGCGTGCTGGCGGTGCTCGGACCCGCCATCGCCGCAGGCGAGTACCGGACCGGCCACACCTTCACCCTCCAGGGCCTGGAACAGGACTTCGGCGTCTCCCGGACGGTCGCGCGCGAGGCCGTGCGCGTCCTGGAGTCCATGCGGCTGGTGGTCAGCCGCCCCCGCACCGGCATCCGCGTGCGCCCGCGCCGGGACTGGAGCGTCTTCGACCCCCAGCTCATCCGCTGGCGCCTGGCCGGGCCCGGCCGGATGGAGCAGCTGCGCTCGCTCAACGAACTGCGCGCCGCGCTGGAACCGGGGGCCGCGGCCCTGGCCGCCGAGCGCGGCGACGCCGAGGAGCGGGCCCAGCTGGTCGTGGTCGCCGACCAGATGGTCCGCACCGGGCGCGCCGGTGACCTGGAGACCTTCCTGGAGTTGGACGTCACGTTCCACCGCCGCATCCTGGAGCTGTCCGGCAACGAGATGTTCGTCGGCCTGTCCCAGGTGGTGGCGGAGGTCCTGGTCGGACGCACCTCCTACCACCTGATGCCGCGCAACCCGCGCCCGGAGGCGCTGCGGCTGCACAAGGCCGTGGCCCAGGCGATCCGGGACGGCCTCCCCGACGTGGCGGAGGCCGCGATGCGCTCCATCGTCACCGAGGTGTCCGTCGCGCTGGAGGGCGACCGGAGGGCGGAACCCGCGTCCTGAGCGGACGACCGGGTTCCGCCCGCGCGGTCACAGCACCAGGCTGAGTCCGAAGGCGAGCCCGAAGCCGATGAAGCCGATCAGGGTCTCCATGACCGTCCAGGTCTTGAGCGTCGTCTTGACGTCCATACCCAGGAAACGGCCGACCAGCCAGAACCCGGAGTCGTTGACGTGCGACAGGGCGGTGGCGCCGGAGGCGATCGCGATGACGATCAGGGCCAGGTCGATCGAGGAGAGTCCCGAGGTGGCCGCCACGGCCGGGGCGATCAGGCCCGCCGCCGTGGTGATGGCGACGGTGGCCGAGCCCTGGGCGACGCGCAGCGCGAGCGCGATGACGAAGGCGGCGACGATCACCGGCAGGCCGGTGGACTCCAGGCTGTCGGCGAGGGCGTCGCCGATGCCGCTGGTGCGCAGCACGCCGCCGAACATGCCGCCCGCGCCGGTGATGAGGATGATGGCGCAGACCGGGCCGAGCGCGCCGCCGACGATCTCCTCCACCCGCTGGCGGGTGAAGCGGCCCGGGCTGAGCACGACCATCGCGAAGAGCACGGTGATGAGCAGCGCGATCGGGGTCTGCCCGAGCAGCTGGAGGATCTGCACCCACGTGGCCTCGGCGGGCACCGCGCCCGTGGAGACGAGCGTGGTCATACCGGTGTTGGCGAAGATCAGCAGCATCGGCAGCAGGAGGACGGCCAGCACCGTCACCAGGCGCGGCGGGTTCTCGTGCTTGACGGTGCCGTCGGACATGATGTCCTCGGGAACCGCCAGCTCCCACTTCCTCCCGGCCCACAGGCCGAACAGGTAGCTGGCCAGGTACCAGGTGGGGATGGCCAGGATGGTGCCGATCAGCAGCACCAGGCCCATGTCCGCCTCGATCTCCACAGCCGCGGTGACCGGGCCGGGGTGCGGGGGCACGAAGGCGTGCATGACCGCGAAGGCTCCCGCGGTGGGCAGCGCGTACATGAGCACGGATCCGCCGACGCGGCGGGCCACGCTGAAGACGATCGGCAGCATGACGATGAGGCCGACGTCGAAGAAGATCGGGAAGCCGAAGAGCAGGGAGGCGACGCCGAGCGCGAGCGGCGCGCGCTTCTCACCGAAGAGCCTGATCAGCGCCCCGGCCAGGACGGCCGCGCCTCCGGTGATCTCCAGCAGGCGGCCGATCATCACGCCGAGCCCGACGAGCAGGGCGACGTTGGCGAGGGTGCCCCCGAAGCCGTCCAGGAGGGTGGGCACCACCCCGGAGACGGGGATGCCGGTGGCCAGGGCGGTCAGGACGCTGACCAGGATGAGCGCCACGAACGCGTGCAGCTTGAGGCGGATGATCAGGAACAGCAGGAGGGCGATGGCTCCCGCAGCGATCCCGAGAAGGGGTCCCGTCCCGTAGACGGGTTCGAAGTTCTCCACGACGGAGCCTTCCGTGGGTGTGCGGTGGTGCTGAGCTGTACGGGAGTACGGCTCCGACCTGCTCTGGGGGCAGGCTCCGAGAATGGTAATACCATTTGTGAGGTTATGTGAACACCGGCGTTCCGTTCTGTTACGCCCGCGAGACCTGCGTCACCGGAAACCCGACCCACCAGCAGCTTCCGGGGCAAGGGTGACATGCGACACACCGGTGCGTTCGGGCGTCACTCCGTGAGCCCGGCGGCCACCGCCAGCCCCACCTCCCTGGACGTGAGGTAGGGCGAGGCGTCGTGCGCCTTCGGCCCGTTGTCCACCGGCAGGTCCGCCACGCCGCCGAACAGCGGGTCGAGCTCCTTGACCAGGGCGACCACGTCGCGCCGGTCGGCCACGTTGGTCCACGTGCGCACCGCCGGCGGACGGGTGCCGCGGCCCTTCTCGGGGGAGGGCAGGAGGCGGTCGAAGATCAGCCCCGCGATTCCGAGGGGGGACCCGACCGTCACGAGGTCGAGGAGCGGAGCGGAGGCGGAGGCCGGATCGTCGGAGGGGGCCCGGGAGGCGGCGCACAGGGCCTCGTAGGCGACCACGCTGCCGAGCGAGTGCGCGACGACGAGGCGGGTGTCGGGACCGATCCCGGCGAGGACCCGCCGCTGGGCCGCCGACCTCACGGCGGGGTCGGTGAGGTAGGCGCGGACCTGCTTGAGGTCGGCGATCATGGCGCGGTCGGCGAGCCCCGCGAAGACGGGGTGGCGGGACAGCGACACCAGGGCGCGCTGTACCCAGGAGGGGGCGCCGAACCGGACCGGTGCCCCCGGTCCGGGCACCGAGGGGTCGGTCCGGGCGGCCTCCTCCCACAGTGCGCGCAACAGGTCCTGTTCCAGGCCCTCCTCGACGTCGGAGGCGTCGTAGGGCGGGAGTCCGACCGCGCGGTGCCCGGCGGGCCGGAAGAGGTCGCCGTAGAAGGCCATGGCGACGTCGTCCGGAGCGAGGCGGGCCCCGGCCAGGGCCGCGCCGTCGGTGAGCGCGGGGCGCCACTGGGCGAGCAGGGTCTCGGCGCCCTTGAACTGCTGGGCGATGCCGTGGACGCAGAGGATCCTGGCCACGCGGCCTCCTTGGAGCGGTGGGGGGTTCAGGGGCGGGTGAGTGAGTCCGTGTTGAGGCGGAGGGCGACGAGGCCGGAGTCGGTGGCGGCGTAGAGGTTCCCGTCCGGGGTGACCGAGAGGTCGTGGACCAGACTGCCCACACCGATCTCCCCGACCATGGTCCCGGCCGCGTGGTTCCAGGCGCGGATCACACCCTGGAGGTCGGAGACGACGACGAGCGGGACACCGGCGACCCGGGCGATGCGGATCGTCCGAACCCCGTCGACGAGGTCGGGTACCGGCAGTGCGGTACGCGACCAGTCCCGTGTGTTCCAGGCGAGGAGGGGGCCCTTGTCGCCGCCACCGACGAGCAGTCCTCCGTCCCCGGTGTCGGCGATGTCCACCGCGCGCAACCGTGTCCCGGCGTCGCCGAACGGCCCGGCGACCGGTTCTCGGGTCCGCAGGTCCCACACCCGGACCGTGCCGTCGGCGGACGCGCTGGCGAGCAGGTGCCGGTCACCGATGCGCACGGTACGGATGTTGCGCACGATCGCGGTGTGCCCTCCCAGCGGTTCCCCGACACGCGTGCGCTCGGCCAGGTCCCACACGTGGAGGCGGGCGTCCTTGCCCGTGGTGACCACGACGGTCCGGCCGTCCAGGTCGTGTACCGCGAACTCCGTCAACGGCGCCAGGTCCTGCTCGTGGAAGGAGGCGACCGCCTCCCCGGTGGCCGTGTCGACCAACTCCATCCACCGCCATCTCTGCACGAGGTGGGTGGTGTCCGAGACCCGGCACAGACGTGAGCCGCGCTCCTGGCTGGTGAGCAGGGGATGGGCCAGGTGCCCGGTGTCCGCGTCGTGGGCGCGCAACGTCCCGTCGAACCCCATGGTGTGCACCCTCCCCTGGGCACCGTCGACGGACACCCCTCGCAGCTGGTGGTCGAGGCCGGAGAAGGCCTCTCCGACCGGACTGGTCGTGGCCACGTCCCACAGGCGCGCCTGCGCGTTCTGGACGGACAGGAACCCGAGCCCCGTGACGGTCTCCGTGAAGACGCCCTTGATCAGCCCGTTCTCGCTGGACAACAGGGGCCTTCCCAGCCGCTCTCCCGCGAGCAGGTCGCCCAGGTGGAGCCTCCTGTCCGCGTCCAGTACCGCGGTGTGGCCGTCGTTGGTGACCCGGGCGCCGAAGTTCAGCAGTTGGACGCCCCACCCCTCCAGGGCACGGCCGACCGGCTGCCAGTGTTCGACGGAGTAACAGCACAGGTCGTTGGCCCCGCTCGTGGTCAGGGCCACGGGAGTCCCCCGGACGAAACCGATACCGATCGTGCCCCTGTCCAGCGCCTCGTCCCATGACTCGCGTCCGACCACGCGTTCCGGGAGGGTGGCGGGCCGCCCCTCCCAGGACCAGAGGTACAGGTAGTCCTGCGTCGTCCGGACGAGAAGGCGCAGTACCCCCGCGTCCACCCGGGCCCGCATCTCGTGGATGCCGCCGATCTGCCCGGTGAGGGGGCTGACGACATCGGCGCCCGCGCCCAGGTCCCACAGGCGGATGGTTCCGTCCTCGCTCCCGCTGACCACCAGGGAGCGGCCGTTCAGTTCCACCGTCTGGAGGCAGGTGACCGCGTTGGTGTGTCCGGTGAGGTGTCGGACGCACTCGCGTCCCCGGAGGGGATGCCAGACCCGCAGACTCGTGTCGTCCCCTCCGGTGACCGCGACCAGGTCGCCGTCCACCGAGGTCATCGCCACCGCCCGGATGGCGCCGTGGTGGCTCTCCAGCGGCCGGGCGATCCCCCGGAGTTCCTCCAGGTCCCAGACGCACAGCATGCCCTCGGCCCCGCCGGTCGCCGCGTAGGGCCGTCCCGCGTGCACCGCGGCGGTGACGGCGTTGATGGTCTCGACGTGCCCGGTCTCGGGCTGGTCCGCGGCCAGGTCCCACACCCGCGCGGTCCGGTCATCGCTGACGGTGACGGCGAAGACATCATCCGACTGCGAGGTCAGAACCGCCTGGTTCAGCGCCTGGGTGTGCCCCCGCAGGGGGTGGCCCTGCTGGCGCATGGTCTCCAGGTCCCACACCCGCGCGTCCTCCCACCCGCTGGTCAGGACCACCCTCCGTTCACCGAACCCGCCCGCGTCGATGGACCTGACACCCGCCCGGACAGGCATGACATGGGGGTGCACGGAAG
>NZ_QPFC01000753.1:0-6276 GCF_003427465.1 Nocardiopsis sp. TNDT3
CAACCCCGTCCCCGGGCCCCGGTTCCCGTCCCGGTCCCGTGCGCATCGGCATCGACGTCGGCGGGACCTTCACCGACGCCGTGGCCGTCAGCGCCACCACCTACGCCCTGCTGGGCCAGGTCAAGGTGCCCACCAGCCACGACCACGCCGACGGCGTGGCCCACGGCATCATGACCGCGCTGGAACGCCTGCTCGGCGACATCGGCGTGCGCGCCGAGGACGTGGGCTTCCTCGCCCACGGCACCACCCAGGCCACCAACGCCCTGCTGGAGGGCGACGTGGCCACCATCGGCATCGTCGGCGTCGGCAGCGGCTACGACGCCTTCGCCACCCGCAGGCTGCGCTCCCTGGGCAGACTGAGACTGGACTCGGGCCACCCGCTGCCCGTGCGCTACGCCGCGCTGCGCGAACCCGAACGTGAGGGCGCGGCCCTGGCCAGCGTGGACCAGGTGGTCGCCGAGGGCGCCGAGGTCGTCGTCGCCGTCGAACCCTTCAGCGTGGACGACCCCCGCGGCGAGCTGGCCGTGCTGGAGGCCGCCCGCGCCCGCGGGATCCCCGTCACCGCCACCCACGAGATCACCCAGCTCTACGGTCTGGGCAAACGCGCCCGCACCGCCGCGCTCAACGCCGGGGTCATGCCCCGTATGCTCCAGACCGCCGACCTGGTCGAGCGCAGCATCCACAAGGCCGGGGTCACCGCCCCGCTCATGGTCATGCGCTGCGACGGCGGCGTGATGTCGCTGCCCGAGATGCGCCACCGCCCCCTGCTCACCGTCCTCTCCGGACCCGCCGCGGGTGTGGCGGGCGCCCTGATGGGCGAGAAGGTCAGCGAGGGCGTGTTCCTGGAGACCGGCGGCACCTCCACCGACATCAGCGTCATCCGGCGCGGGCGGGTGCAGATCCGCCACGCCCGCCTGGGCGGCAAGGAGACCTACCTGTCGGCGCTGGACGTGCGCACCGTCGGCGTCGGCGGCGGCTCCCTCGTCCGCGTCGGCGGGGGCGAGGGCCCCGGCCGGGCGAGCCTGACCGACGTGGGACCGCGCAGCGCCCACATCGCCGGGCTGCCCTACGCCTGCTTCGCCGATCCGGCCGAGCTGGAGGGCGCCCGCCTGGTGCGGATCAGCCCCATGGCCTCCGACCCGGGCGACCACGCCGTCCTGGAGAGCGGCGGGCGGCGCTTCGCCCTGACCGTGACCTGCGCCGCCAACGCCGCCGGGCTCGTCCCCGAGGGCGACTACGCCCGCGCCGACGCCCGTGCGGCCCGCGCCGCCCTCGCACCCCTGGCCGAGGCCCTGGGCGTGGAGGTGGAGGAGGCCGCCCGCGCGGTGCTGCACAAGGCCACCGAGCGCGTGGCCGCGGTCGTGGACGAGATGGCGGGCGACTACGGCCTGGACCGGCAGGTGTGCACCCTGGTCGGCGGGGGCGGCGGCGCGGCCACCGTCACCCCCTACCTGGGGCGGCGCACCGGGCTGGAGGCGCGCATCGCCGCGCACAGCGAGGTCATCAGCCCCCTGGGTGTGGCGCTGGCGCTGGTGCGCGAGTCGGTGGAGCGCATCATCCCCGGCGCCACCCACGCCGACGTGCTCGCGGTGCGCGCCGAGGCCGAGCAGGCGGTGCTGCGCCAGGGCGCGGACCCGGCGGGGATCGAGGTGGACGTCACCGTCGACCCCCAGCGCAACCTGGTGGCGGCCGTGGCCACGGGGGCCACCGAGCTGCGCACCAAGGACCGCACCGCCACCGCCGACGCCGAGGCCGGGGCGCGGGCCGCCGCGGCGGCCAGTCTGGGCGCCGCACCGGCCGAGCTCACCGAGTACGCGGCCAACGGTCAGTACCGGGTGTTCGGGCTGGTGCGCAGGCCCGGCGGGCCGCTGGGGCGCTTCGCCCGCGAACGCACCCACGTCCGGGTCGTGGACGCCGAAGGGGTGGTGCGCCTGCACAGCGCCGACGCCCTGGTGGACACGCTGGTGGCCGCCGAGGCCGAGGGGCGGCTCAAGGACCTGGTGGCCGAACGCACCGCCTACGGCGACGGCGGGGCGCTGCCCCCGGCGGTGTGGCTGCTGCTGGGGCCCAAGTTCGCCGACCTGTCGGGGGTGCTGGACCCGGGGCACCTGGTGGCGCTGGCCTCGGCGGAGATCGCCCGCCGCGCCCCCGACGAGACGGTCATCGCGGTCATGGAGAAGCGGCGGTGAG
Source organism: Nocardiopsis sp. TNDT3 (assembly GCF_003427465.1). NCBI lineage: Bacteria > Bacillati > Actinomycetota > Actinomycetes > Streptosporangiales > Nocardiopsidaceae > Nocardiopsis > Nocardiopsis sp. TNDT3. The sequence goes on from NZ_QPFC01000753.1 coordinate 2,191, forward strand.
CGCGCACACGCCGCCGCGCGCGGCCCGCGAACCGCGTTACCCCGCGTCCGGCCCGCCGGAACGCCCCGGGCGCGCCGAGCGCGCGCCCCGGCGTGAGGCGCCGGGGCGGGCGGGCCGACCGAAACCCCCGTGGCACACGGACCGCCCGGACCGCAGGGAAACAGGGGACCGGGCGCAGGCGCCCGGCGGGCACGACACGGGCGTCGCCCCCGAGCTGGCCGAGGAGTACGCGCGCATCGGCGCCGCCTCCGAGGAGGAGCTGGCCGCCGACCTGCTCGCGCTGACCGCCACCCACGAGGGCCGCGGCCGAGACCTGCTGCTGTCCTGGGCCGCCACGGCGCTGCGCTTCGGTGAGCGCATGGCCGACGAGGACGCCGCGAGTGCCGGAGCGTCCGGGGACCCCGGGGCCGCTGGGCCCGCCGGGGTTGCCAGGACGGGAGGGAGCACGGGGGCCAAAGGGGGCTCTGAGGGCTCTCAAGGGACCTCATGCAGCTCGGGTGCTTCAGAGGCCCCAAGCGGGTCAGGCGCCTCAGACACCCGTGAGGTCCCAAGCGGCTCTGGTGCCCCGGGTGCCACGGGTTCCTCGGGTGCGGTGAGCGCTCCGAGTCGCACGGGTCCTTCGGACCTGCGTGTGGAGGAGCGGGCCTCGGGCGGGCTGCGTCCGGGCGAGGTCCTGCTCGCCGAGTATTTGCACCGGGCCTCCGGCGACCGGGTGGTCGTCTACGCCGACGCCCTCGACCACGCCCACCGCGTGGCCCGCGACGCCGGGTGGGGCCGCGACCTCACCCCCGAGGCCCTGCGCGAGACCGCGCTGGCCCACGAGCACGCCCACCGGATGCTGCACGACGGACGGGGCCGCGCGCTGCGGCGCGAACTCGACCACGTCCTGGTGCGCCTGGGGCCGCTGCGCCTGCGCGGCCACGTGGTCGGCGCCGACGAGATCGCCGCGCACGCCTACGCCCGCCGTCGCGCGGGGCTGCGCCGCAGCCCGATCGCGCTCACCGCGGCCATCGCCGCCACCCTTGCCCACCGGGGTACGGGCCACGACCGGCCCGCCCCGCGAACCTCCCCCGGAGAACGCCCGTGACCGCCTTCGCGATCCTCCTCGCCATGGCGGTGGGCGTCGGCCTGATGCTGACGCGCCGCCTGCCCACCGCCTTCGCCCTCGTCCTGCTCTCCGTCGCGATCGCGCTCATCGCGGGCGCCCCGCTCGTGGGGGAGGAGGGCAGCGTCACCGGGACCGTCGTCCAGGAGGGCGCCCCGCGCCTGGCCGCGACCATGATCGCCATCCTCCTGGGCAGCTGGCTGGGCACGCTGATGTCCGAGGCGGGGATCGCCTCCACCCTCGTGCGCAAGATCGTGGAGTTCGGCGGTGAACGCCCCTCGCTGGTGGCCGTCGGCGTCTTCGTCGTCGCGATCCTGTGCGGCAGCATCACCGGTTCGGCGCCCGCGGCCATGCTCGCCGGTGTGGTGGGCATCCCCGCGATGATCGCGGTGGGGGTCACCCCCACCGTCGCGGCCGGGACCGTGCTGGTGGGCATCGCCGCCGGACTGCCCCTGGAGCTGATCAACTGGCAGTTCCTGTCCGACGCCATCGGGGTGCCGGTCTCCACCGTCCAGCACTTCCAGCTGCGCCTGTTCCCGATCGCGCTGGCGGGCGGGCTGGCCTACATCCTCATCGAGATGCGCCGCAGGGGCGCCCGGCACACCTGGGCGGTGCGGGTCCCGGCCGGGGCCGGGGGCAGCGGTTCCGGCGGCGCCGGGACGAGGCCGCCGAGCCGCCGCCAGCGGGCCGCCGAGCGGCGCAGGCGGCGGGGGGACGCGCCTTGGTACGCGCTGGTCACGCCGCTGGTGCCGATCGTGCTGGCGCTGGGGCTGCACGTGCCCATCGTGCCCTCGCTGCTGGCCGGGGTGGTCTTCGCGCTGTTGACGGCCGTGCCGTGGCGGGAGATGTCCTCCACCGCGCTGCGCACGCTCTACCGGGCCTTCGACGTGGCCGCGCCGCCCATCGTGCTGTTCATCGCGATCGGCATGCTGCTGGCGGCGGTGAACCTGCCCGGGGCGGTCTCGGCGCTCACGCCGGTGGTGACCGCGATCAGCCCCAGCAGCCCGTGGCTGTTCGTGCTGGTCTTCGCCGTGCTGGTGCCGCTGGCCCTGTACCGGGGGCCGATGAACATCTTCGGTCTGGGCGCGGGTGTGGCCGGTGTGCTCATCTCCGGCGGTATCTACCCGGCTCCGGCGGTGCTGGGGCTGATGGCCTCCTACGGCCAGGTGCTGGGGGTGTCGGACCCCACCAGCACGCAGACGGTGTGGAGCGCGCAGTACGCGGGGGTGCGCCCGGAGCGGTCGATGCTCTCGACGCTGCCCTACACGTGGGTGATCGCCGTCGCCGGGTTGGTGCTGACGGTGTTCCTGTACCTGGTGTGAGGCTGGTGGGGCCGGGCGTGAGCCGGGCCCGAGGGAGCGGCGGGGAGTCCTTCGGGGCTGCCCGCCGCGCTGTGCGCGGGGCCCGTCCGGTGCGGAGTCGAGGCTGTGGACACCCGTGGCGGGGGAGGCGTCCCGGTCCCGGATCCGGGCGGGCGCCGGCCTTCGCGGTGGTACGGCATCGGCCCTTCGGGGTGGTACACGACACCGGGCCTTCACAGGGCGGAAATATTGGCCTTACCAATCCATTGACGCCCGCGACCTGCGACTTGTACGCTTCCTCGCATTGGTCAGGCCAATCAGGAGGTGCGGTGGACACGAACTTCGACGCCCTGGTCGAGGCGCTGGCGCCGGAGGCCCGGGCCTCGGGAACCGAGTCGCGCCTGATGACGGAGCGGGAGCTGGCCGAGCGGCTGGGCACGAGCCGGGCCACCGTCCGGGAGAACCTCGGCAGCCTGGAGATGCTCGGCATGGTGCGCCGCACCCAGGGGGCGGGAACGTTCTTCACCAAGCCCGACGCCTCCTTCGTCCAGTTCCTGTTCGGCCTGATGTCGAAGTTCGGCCACATCGACGACGGCAGCGTCGAACGCGCCCGGGAGATGATGGAGGTCGCCGTGGTCCAGGAGGCCGCCGACCGCGCCGACGAGGAGGACGTGCGCGTGCTGCGCGGCCACGTCGAGGACATGGTCCGCGCCACCGCCGCGGGCGACGCCGAGGCCGGGCACGAGGCCGACTACGCCTTCCACAAGAAGCTGTTCCAGATCGCCGACAACCCGGTGATCGAGTTCTTCGTCGACGGCATGAGCCTGGCGCTCAAGGACGTCCTCGCCCACAAACGGGCCCTGGCCCTGGACATCGAGGCCCGCGCCGCCGGGGGCGGCGCCGAGGGACCCCGCAGGACGGACACCGTCCACACGCCCATCGTCGACGCCGTCGAGGCGCACGACCGCAGCGCCGCCGCGGCCGCGATGGTGGAGCACTTCACCCTGTGGCGCCGCATCACCGAGGGCGCCGCGCCCGCCGACGGGCGCTAGCCGGACACCGCCCGGCCCGAGACACCCCCGCGGGGGAGAAGGAAGACACATGGACACCACACCAGTTCCACAGCCATGCCCGAAAACGGCCGTGATGTTCGTCGGCGTCGGCGCCATCGGCCTGCCCATGGCCCTGCAGGTCGCCGCGGCCGGGCACACCGTGGTCGGCGTGGACCCCTCGCCGCGGCGCCGCGAGGAGGCCCGGAACCAGGGCCTGCGCGCCCAGCCCGACACCGCGGGGATCGGTGAGGCCGACGTCGTCATCGTCATGGTCGCCACCCCCGACCAGCTGCGCGCGGCCGTCACCGCCCCGGGCGGCGCCCTGGAGGCCATGCGCGCCGACGCGGTGCTCGTGGTCATGAGCACCGTCGGACCCGGCCCCGTGCGCGAGGTCGCCGACCGCGCCCGCGAGCGCGGGGTGCGGCTGCTGGACGTGCCGGTCACCGGAGGGGTGGCCGGGGCCCGGCGCGCGGCCCTGACCCTGTTCGCCTCCGGCGACCCCGAGGCCCTCCGGCGGTGCGGGCCGGTGCTGGAGGCGATGGGCACGGTCCGCGACTGCGGAGACCAGGCCGGACGCGGACAGTCCTACAAGGTCGTCAACCAGCTCCTGTGCTCGGTGCACATCGCC
>NZ_QPFC01000754.1:0-9352 GCF_003427465.1 Nocardiopsis sp. TNDT3
GTCGGGCAGGGCTGCCATGGGTCACACCCTCTCGACGTGGTGGTGGCGGATGCGCGGGTCCCACCAGGCCAGCAGCAGGTCGGACAGCAGGGTGCCGACGACCGTCAGCACGCCGAGGACGAGGATGAAGCTCCCGGCCAGGTACATGTCCTGGTTGCGCAGGGCCTCCACCAGCAGCGGGCCGGTCGTCTCCAGGCTCAGCACGATGGAGACCATCACCTCTCCGCCCACGAGCGTGGGCAGGATCCAGCCGATGGTGCTGATGAAGGGGCTGAGCGCCATGCGCACGGGGTACTTGAGGACGACCCGCCACTCGGGCAGGCCCCTGGCCCGGGCCGTGGTGACGTAGGGCTTGCGCAGCTCGTCCAGGAGGTTGGCGCGCAGCACGCGCACGAGCGCGGCCGTGCCCGCGGTGCCGATGATGAGCACCGGTATCCACAGGTTGGACACCACGTCCAGGACCTTGCCCAGGTTCCAGGCGGCGTCGGCGTACTCGCGCGAGACGATGCCGCCCACGCTCTGTCCGAAGTAGCGGAAGGACACCCAGGCGAAGATCAGCGCGAGCATGAAGTTCGGCGTGGCCAGGCCGACGAACCCGACGAACGTCACCGCGTAGTCGCCCAGCGAGTACTGGCGGACCGCCGAGTACACCCCGATCGGGAAGGCGATCGCCCAGCTCAGCAGCAGGGTGACCAGGGCCAGTGCCAGGGTGAGGCCGATCCGGTCCCACATCAGGTCGGCCACCTCGCGGTGGTACTGGAAGGACTGGCCGAAGTCGCCCCGCAGGACGATCCCCGAGATCCAGTTCCAGTACTGGACGAGGAAGGGGTCGTCGAGTCCGTACCTCTCCTCCAGGGCGCGGATCTGGGCGCCGTCCACGCCCTGCCCCTGCGCGGACAGCTCGGCGATGTAGGCGGTGAGGAAGTCGCCCGGGGGCAGCTGGATGACCAGGAACGCGACCAGCGAGATCGCGAACAGGGTCGGGACCATGTACAGCAGGCGGCGGATCACGTAGCGGCGCACGGCGTCCCCCTCGGCTCGGGCGGCGGGCGGTGACCGTCCGGGCGGCCCCCGGGGCCGCGCACCTGCGGGCGCGGCCTCACCACCGGACCGCCCCGCCGTCCATGCGCGCGTGGAACGGCGACTCCGGCCCGAGGTCGGCGGGGGCGACGGGCCGCCCCTCGAAGGCGGAGGCGTAGACCCCGGCGACCAGGCGCATCGTCCGCAGCGACTCGGCGGAGGACACGGGCGGGGCGGTGCCCTCGCGCAGCGCCTCCAGCACCCGGGCGATCTGTGCGCGGTGCCCGCTGTCGGTCCCGTGCTCCCCCGCCTCCCAGGCGGCCGTGACCTCCTGCTCGAACCCCGGGGCCGGGGTGACGCGCCAGTTCCCGTCGCCGTAGCCGTACAGGTGGACCAGCTCGACGGTCGCCCGTTCGAAGTCGATCCGGATCCGGCTCTCCTCCCGCGGGGAGACCAGGCTGTTGACCACGCTGGCCACCGCCCCGTTGGCGAAGTCCACCCGGGCCAGGGAGACGTCCTCGGTCTCGACGTCGCGCGCCTGGCGGCGGGCGACCGCCGACACCTCCGTCCACGGGCCCAGCAGGAAGAGCAGCAGGTCCATCTGGTGGATGCCGTGCCCCATGGTCGGGCCGCCGCCCTCGGTCTCCCACCTGCCGCGCCAGGGCACGTCGAAGTACTCCTGGGGTCGGAACCACGTCGTGTGGCAGGACGCCACCAGGGGCCGCCCCAGCACACCGGCCTCCGACAGCGCCCGCACCCGGCGGGCGCCCGAGCCGAAGCGGTGCTGGAACACCGTGGCCATCCACGGACCGCGACCGCCCCCCTCGGCCGCCGCCATCGCCTCCGCCTCGGCCAGGCTCAGCGCCGGCGGCTTCTCCACCAGCACGGAGGCGCCCGCGCCCAGGCAGGCCTCCGCCTGGGACAGGTGCAGGCCGGGCGGTGTGCACACGTGCACCAGTTCCGGACGCTCCCGGTCCAGCATCGCGGCCAGGTCGGTGTACCCGGCCGGGACCGCGAAGCGGGAGCGGAACGCGTCCAGGGCGCGGGTGTCGACGTCGACGGCGGCGACGACCTCGGCCCGGTCCGGAAGGGACAACAGCGCCTCCGCGTGGAAGCGGGCGATGTTCCCGGTTCCCACGAGAGCGACGCGGACCGGGCCCGCGGGCGGACCTGCGGTCGGGGAGGGGGTGCTCATGTGTGGTCGTCTCCTCTGTCAGGGGGTACGGGGGTGGAGGAGTGCTCGGCCGGGAGGGGCCGCGGCCGTGGTGGTAAGCGCTTGCTCAACGGGCGCGGGCGGAGGCCGCGGGCGGGGCCGCGGCTCCCGCTGCTCAGCCGCCTGCGGCGACCTCCTCCCGGTCGGCCCCGCCGGACTGGTCGACGGGGTCGAGCTGGACCCCGCAGGCCAGGCGCCGGGTGTGGTCCACGACGCGCGTGGGCCCGGTGAGCAGGACCGGCACGGTGTGCCGGACGTCCTCGCTGGACGCGGACAGCAGCAGCTCCAGGCGGCCGGGCTCGACGACGCGCCGCCCGTCCGGACCGGTGTAGGAGGCCAGGTCGGCGTGGACGGAGAAGTCCACCGCCCGCGCCTCCCCGGACTCCAGGTGCACCCGCGCGTAGCCGACCAGCTGTCTGCGGGGCCTGGCCACCTGGGCGACGGGGTCGTGCAGGTAGAGCTGGACGACCTCGGTCCCGGCGGAGCCGCCGACGTTGCGGACGGTGCAGCCGACGGTGACCTCGCCGTCGGTGCCCACCCGGGTGGCCTCCTCCGGGCGGACGGCGCCCGCGTCCACGCGCGGGTCCTCCCAGACGAACCGGGTGTAGGACAGGCCGTGGCCGAAGGGGTGGCGCGGGGTCGGGTCCACCGAGCTGACCTCGCTGCGGTGGGCCAGGTCGGGGCCGAGGTAGGTGACGGGCTGGCCGCCGGAGGAACGCGGCACGGACACCGGCAGGCGCCCGCTGGGGTTGACCCGGCCCGAGAGCACCCCCGCCACGGCGGGCATGCCCTCCTCGCCGGGCAGGAAGGCCTGGACGACGGCGGCCAGCCGGTCGGCGACCGGGCCCAGCGCGTAGGGCCGTCCGGACACCACCACCGCGACCACGGGGGTGCCGGTGTCGGCCAGGGCCTCCAGGAGCTCCTGCTGGACCCCGGGCAGGCGCAGGTCCTCGACGTCGCAGCCCTCGCCGGAGGTACCCCGGCCGAACAGGTCGGAGCGGTCGCCCACCACGGCCACGCACACCCGGGCGCGTGCGGCCGCCGACACGGCCTCGGCGAAGCCTTCGGTGGAGTCGCCGTCCACGGAGCACCCGGCGCGGTGCTCGACGCGGACGCCGGGCAGTTCGGCGCCCAGGGACTCCAGCAGGGTGGGTATCTCCACGCCGACGGCGGTGCCGGGGTGGCGCCTGCCCACGTGGGCGGGGAAGGAGTAGCAGCCGAGCACGGCGTCGGCGGTGTCGGCGAGCGGGCCGACCAGGGCCAGGTCCCCGGTGTCGGCCAGGGGGAGCGCGTCGTCGGTGTTGGAGAGCAGGACCACCGAGCGCTCGGCGAGCTCGCGGGCCAGCGCGCGGTGTTCGGCGGGGTCCAGGTCCACGGGGACGGCGGGGTCCTCGGGCTCAGGTGACCAGCCGGCGTCGAGCAGGCCCAGCTGGCACTTCTGCGTCAGCACGCGCCGGGCGGCCCGGTCGACCAGCTCCTCGGGCACCTCGCCCGAGCGGACCAGGGCGGTGAGCCGGTCGCCGTAGCAGTGCACGGTGGGCAGTTCGACGTCCACGCCCGCGGTCAGGGCCAGGGCGCCGGCCCGCTCGGCGGAGTCGGCGACGCGGTGCAGGGTCTGGAGGAAGGCGACGCCGAAGTAGTCGGCCACCACGGTGCCCTCGAAGCCCCACTGGTCCCGCAGCAGGCCGGTGAGCAGGCGCGTGTCCGCGGCGGCGGGCACTCCGTCGTTGTCGTTGTAGGCGGACATGACCGACCCGGCGCCTCCGTCGCGCACGGCCATCTCGAAGGGGGGCAGCAGGACGTCGGCGAACTCGCGCGGACCGATCGAGACCGGCGCGAGGTTGCGGCCGCCGCGGGAGGCCGAGTAGCCCGTGAAGTGCTTGAGGGTGGCCACGATCCCGGCGGACTGGAGGCCGCGCACGTAGGCGGTGCCCACGGTCGCCACGAGGTGGGGGTCCTCGCCGATGGTCTCCTCGGTGCGGCCCCAGCGCGGGTCGCGGGACACGTCCAGCACGGGGGCCAGGCCCTGGTGGACGCCGACCCGGCGCATGCTCGCGCCGATCTGCGCGGCCATCCGCTCGACCAGGTCGGGGTCGAAGCTGGCGCCCCAGGCCAGGGGGACCGGGTAGATCGTCGCGGTCCAGGCGGCGAACCCGGCCAGGCACTCCTCGTGGGCCAGGGCCGGGACGCCGAACCGGTTGGCGGCCATGATCTCCCGCTGGCTGCGGGCCAGCGACGCCCGGCCGGCGGCGGGGTCGACCGGGGCGGTGCCGAAGGGCCGGGTGAGCTGGCCGAGACCGTGCTCGATGACCTTCTCCCAGGCGGGGGGTTCCTGGGTGAGGTCGTGCTGGTGCGGTGCGACGGCCTCGCCGGAGGCGTCCGCGCTCACCCACACACCGTGAAGCTGGGCGACCTTCTCCTCCAGGGTCATCGATCCCAGCAGTCGCTCGACGCGCGTCGCGTCGGGGAGGGAGGGGTCGCGCCAACCGTCGTCGGCGGCCTCCCGGTCCGCGACGTGTTCCGAGGGTCCGGTCATGTGGGTGGGCCTTTCTGTGCTCAGTGGGGATGCGGGAACGTGGTGTGTCCGGATGGTGGCTCGCGCGCCATGGAGCTCCGAAACTTTCGAAACTAATATCGAAACTTACTGACGGAGAATGTACGTAGTCGCGATAGGCAGGTCAACCCCTGTGGGAGATATAGGTCACAAGGAGGCGGTGGCCTGCGGCGCCGAAAAGAGCGTCCGCGAGCTGCGGAGAAGGGGTTTCGTCAGGCGCGTCCAGGGGAACCCGAAAAGGCTCGAAACTTTCGGAAAAGCGACCGGGGCCCGCCGTTCGGGTCTTCCGGGCCGCCCGGAGACCCCGAAGGGGCGGATGGGACACTTCGGGCGTGGGAATTCTCGAACGACTCCATGAGATCGGGCGGCCGCTGGTCGCCGAGCAGCTGGCGCACCCGACCGTCGCCGGGATCGCCCGGGGCGACCTGGACGATCGCGCCTTCCGGTACTGGCTGGAGCAGGACCACCTCTACCTGCTCGACTACGCGCGGGCCTTCTCCCGGCTGGCCTGGCAGGCCCCCGACGGGCACCTCGCCGACCTGGTGGGCATCGCGCACAGCACCCTCAACGAGGAACTGGAACTGCACCGCTCCCTGTCCGGGGAGTTCGGCGCCGACCTGACCACCCGGGACAAGGGTCCGGCGTGCGCGGCCTACACCGCTTGGCTGCTCGACGCCGCCGCCGACTACCGCGACGGGCTCGCCGCGGTGTACCCGTGCATGTGGGGCTACAACCAGCTCGGGCTGGCGCTCGCCGCGAGCCGCCCGGAGGAGCCGCGCTACCGCCGGTGGGTCGACACCTACGCCGACCCGGAGTTCACCGCCCTCACCGAGCACTACGGGCGGATGCTGGAGGAGGCCGCCCCGGAGCCCGCGCGCGCCGAGCGCCTCTTCCTGGAGGGCATGCGCCACGAGGTCGCCTTCTGGGACACGCCCCACACCGCGCGCACCGCCTGAACCGCGCGCGCACGCGACGGAGGGCCCGCGGTTGTCCACAGCACGCAGAACGTTCTGGTGCCGCTTGTTGGCGGGCGCCTAACCTTGGTTCGGGGGGCCAGGTTCCTCCGGCGGGCGCCCCGCACGCCCCCGTGTCCATGGTCTCCCGGTCGGCTCTTCGGAGGCGTCCCCCCTCCGCTGCCTGTGGACAAACGCCGCACGCGCGACGGGGAGCCGGGCGGCGCGGCCCGGCTCCCCGCTCTGCCGTCGGGTACCGCCCCCGTCAGGGGTTGAGCACCGTGGACAGGGTCTCGAAGCGCTCGATCTCGCAGCCGTTGCGCTTGTTGAACTCGGTGTCGACCTCGGTCCCGCCGACGTGCCCGGTCACGTGGACGACCTCGGGGCCGCCCACCTGCATCGTGCACATCATGTCGGAGGTGTCGCCGCTGCTGAAGGGGCCGGCGCCGACCTCCTCGATCTCGGCGCAGGCCGCCTCGGGGTCGGGGTGGTCGCCGCCCGCGGGGGAGCAGGTGAGGGTCCACACCCCCTCCTCGTAGCCCTCCGCGGGCTCCAGGCCCTCGTCCCCGCTGAGGGTGCGTTCGATGGTGAGGCTGGTCTCGGCCTCCCCGCCGCCGGACTCCCCCGGGGACGGGGAGGCCGCGTCGGAGGGAGAGGCGGAGGGGCTGGTGTCGTCGGGTGCGGACTCGGGTGCGTTCACCCCGGCGGGCTCGTTGCCACAGGCCGTGAGGAGCAGGCCGAGGGCTGCGAGGGCGGCGAGGCGGACCGGCAGGGCCGTCGCGAAGGTGTGCTGAGCCATACAGTTCGGACGCGGGGGGTTCCCGACGGGTTCCCCGCTTCTCACGTTTTTCGGAGTACACGGATACAGGGGGTCACATGTTCGGCAGCGGTGTTCCGGAGGCCAACGCCACCGAGGTGCCCGAGGGCGCCTACCTCCTCGACGTCCGCGAGGACGACGAGTGGAACGCGGGCCACGCGCCCGACGCGACGCACATCCCGCTCGGCCAGCTCAACCAGCGCGCGGGTGAGATCCCGCGCGACCAGCGGGTCTACGTCGTCTGCCGCGTGGGCGGCCGCTCGGCGCAGGCCGTCGCGGCGATGAACCAGGCAGGGTGGGACGCGGTCAACGTCTCCGGCGGCATGCAGGCCTGGCAGCACGCCGGACGCGACATGGCCGCGGAGGGCGGCGTGGAGCCCCGGGTGATCTAGCGCGCCGGAGCCGATTTGGCTCCGATTGCGCAAAGCCCTGCCCCCGGGCCGCTTCTGGGTGGCACTATGACGTCGTGAGTTCCGAGCGCGCGCCCCTCAGCGCCGAAGCCGTGCTGGCCGCCTCAGCGGACGCGGTGGTCTGCGTCGACAGCGAACTCCGAGTCACCCTCTGGAACCCGGCCGCCGAGCGGTTGTTCGGTTGGCGTGCGGAGGAGGTGCTCGGGGGCGAGCTGCCGATCGTCCCCGCCGAGCTGAGGGCCGAGCACGGCGCGGTGCTCGAACACGTGCGCGCCGGAACCCCGCTGTCCATCCACACCCGCCGGGTGCGCAGGGACGGCGGGGTCGTCGACGTGCGGATCAACACCAACCGGGTGCCCGACGCCGACGGCGGCGTGGCCGGGTGGGTGCTCAACCTCTACCCCTCCGACAGCGACGTGCAGGCCCGCTCCTCGGCGATGGAGCGGGCCCGTCTCGTGCGGCGGCTCACCGACGTGGTCGTCGACATCAACGCCGACCTCAGCCTCAAGACCGTGCTCGACCGCATCTCCCGCGGCATCACCGAGCTCACCGGGGCGGACGCGGGCGGCTTCGTCCTGCTCAACGAGGACCGCGTGGAGCTGGTCAGCATCTCGGAGCTGTCGGAGGACCTCCAGGGGTTCAGCTCGGCGCTGGACGACAGCCTGTTCGGCGAGCTGCTGCGCAGCGGCAAGTCCGTGCTGCTGGCCAACGAGGACACCCGCGGCCTCCAGGACCTGGTCTGGGCCGACCTGCCCGGGCTGCACACCATCGCGCTGGGCGTGTCCAACGTGCACGGCCGCCCCTACGGCGCCCTGTACGCGCTCTACAGCCAGCGCAAGGTCGGGCACGTGGAGCTGGAGCTGCTCGAACTGCTCGCCGCGCACGCCGGGGTGGCGATCGGCAACGCGCTGGCCTACGAGGAGCTCAACCGCCAGCGCGTCCACGAGCAGGCCGTGGCCGACTCCAGCGCCGACGGGATCGCCGTGCTCGACTTCGGCGGCCGGGTGCGCAAGTGGAACCGGTCGGCGGTGGAGCTCACCGGTTACACGGCCGAGGTGATGGAGGGGCGCCACCCGCCCTTCCCGCTGCCCGCCTGCCACGGCCAGCCCGTCAAGCACAAGCTCCGCGACGGCCGCTGGCTGGAGATCCTGATGGCGCAGATCCCGCGCACCCACGAGTGGGTGGTGGACTTTCGCGACATCACCGCGCAGAAGGCCATGGAGGACGAGCGGGAGGAGTTCCTGGCCACGAGCGGGCACGAGCTGCGCACCCCCATCACCGTCATCCACGGCTACGCCACCACGCTCCTGCGCAAGTGGTCCCGGCTCAGCCCGGACTCGCAGTACCAGGCCGTCGGCACCATCGCGGAGCGCTCCTCGGCCCTGGCCGCGCTGGTGGACCGGCTCCAGCTGGGCTCGGACGTCGCCCGCGGCGAGATGCGGGTCGGCCGCGACCGGTTCGACCTGCCCGAGGTGCTGCGGCAGGCGGTCAGCGCCTTCCGCCCTCTGTCCGATCGGCACGACGTCACCCTGGACGACCTGCCCGACCTGCCGCACACGGCGGGCGACCCGCTGGCCACGGGCATGATCATGGACCAGCTGCTGGACAACGCCCTCAAGTTCTCGCCCCGGGGCGGGGCCGTGCGCGTGAGCGCGCGGGAGGAGGGCGACGCCGTCGCGGTCATGGTCGACGACGAGGGTGTGGGGCTGCGTCAGGGCGACGAGGAGCGGATCTTCGACCGCTTCGTGCAGTCCGGGGTGCGCGGTGAGGAGTCCCGCTTCGGCGGACTCGGGCTCGGCCTCTACATCGTGCGCCAGCTGGCCAGGGACCAGGGCGGCGACGTCACCGCGCAGCGCCTGGAGCGCGGCACGCGCATGCGGTTCACCGTGCCGCTGCACTCCGGGGAGGATCCGGAGCCCTCTCCACGCGGCGAACCGCTCCAAAGGCAACCTGAGTCCCAGGAAACAACAAAAACCTCACCAACCCCTGAACCCCTGTCCCGTCAGCGATCCCCGCGCCGACGTGCGAGTCGTACGCCGTGATTCACCCCGCGGTGGGTTTCCTTCCGAGGTGAACGGGGCATTTCCACCCCTGGTGGAATTCGCTGGCACACATCGGGCGGGTTCCGGACGGCCCGAGAAAGCACCAACGCGCAGGGATTTCGACGTGTCAGGAGACCACACCCCACTCGACGCGGGGGACAGCCCGCACAAGGTCGAGCGGAGCGTCACGCTCCCCCACACCCCCGCCACCGTGGCCGGTGCCAGGCAGCGGCTCTGCCGCGACCTCCGCGCCATGCGGATCAGCGAGGAGTGCGTGGACGACGCGGCCCTCGTCCTCAGCGAACTCGTCAGCAACGCCCTCCGCCACGCCCGCCCCCTGCCC
>NZ_QPFC01000755.1:0-2345 GCF_003427465.1 Nocardiopsis sp. TNDT3
CGGGGAGGGGGCCGTCCTCGCGCACGCGGCGGGCCAGGTCGGGGCCGGGAAGGTACTGGACCGAGGCCCACGGCCTTCCGTGGAAGGTTCCGCTGGCGCTGACGCCCACGGCGCACACCCCGACGGACCGGCGCAGGAGCGTGATCCTGCGGTCGGGGTCAGCGGCGGGGACCCATTCGGCGTGGGCGACCCTGAGGGCGACCGCCTCACCGTCCGGGGCCACGGCGGCGTAGACCACGCCCATGGTGCTGCCGCCGAGGCGGCCGATCAGCCGGTGACCGCTGATCTCGGCGGGATCGCCCGCGTTGAGCGGGCGCACGTGCGCCGGAAGGGAGGCTGGCGGGTTCGGAGCCATGGGGGGCGCCTTCCACTCTCCTGGGCCGGGGGAACGCGCACTGCCTGGACCGCCGACCCATGGTTGCGTAGACCTGTACCGACCGTACATTCCCGGACGTACCCCGTGTCGGGTCGGTCCACGGGCCTTCCGGGACGCGAGTCACGCATCTGGCACCGGCACCCGGGCAATGGGGAGCCGGGGCCGGACAACGCTCCGTGGTCGGTGGCGGCACGGGCTCCGCCGGTCATCCCGCCGCTACCGGGCCGAAGCGCTCTCCTCATCGGGACGCGGGGCCGTGGCGTCGCGGCACGCCAGCACCGACTCCAGCAGACCGGGGAAGCGTCCCTCGAGCTCCTCGTCGCGCAGCGAGATGAAGCACCGCGTCCCCTCGGTGCGGTTCTGCACCAGGCCGGCGTTGCGCAGGATCTTCAGGTGGTGGCTCAGCGTCGACTGGGCGATGGGCAGGTCGATGTCCTTCCAGGCGTGCTCCCCGTCCATGTCGGCGAGCATCCGCACGAGCCGCAGCCGGGTCGGCTCGGCCAGCGCGGCGAGAACCGTGACCAGTTCCACCTCGTGGAGGGCGGGGTGCGCGTGCTCCCTGGGAGCCAAGGCGGTCCTCCTCATGCGGCGCCCGGCCGGGACCAGGCGAGATTTGGCTCATGGACAGTCGGAAGTGTACCTTCGTAATTCGATGTTCGTCGAATATCGAACGCGCAGGTCGGCCGGGGAAGCGGATCCTCCCGTCACGGCCTCGCAGCCGGACCCGCCACGCAACAGGGGGAAGAGCCACCATGTCCGACGTCGCGCTGTCGGTGCTCGACCACGCCAGCATCGCCGAGGGGTCCACGCCCGGTGACGCGCTGCGTTCCGCCAGGGAACTCGCCCAGCACGCGGAGCGACTGGGCTACAAGCGTTTCTGGCTCTCCGAGCACCACAACATGCAGGCCATCGCGAGCGCTGCCACCTCCGTCTCCCTGGGCTTCATCGCCGAGGGGACCTCGACCATCCGGATCGGGGCGGGCGGTGTCATGCTGCCCAACCACTCGCCCCTGGTGATCGCCGAGCAGTTCGGCACGCTGGAGTCGCTCTACCCGGGACGGGTGGACCTCGGCCTGGGCCGCGCGCCGGGCACCGACCCCCGCACGATGATGGCACTGCGCCGCGACCACAGCGCCTCGGCGACGTTCCCCAACGACGTGCAGGAGCTCCAGGCCTACTTCGAGCCCGCCGAGCCAGGCCAGCCCGTACGCGCCATCCCCGGCGAGGGACTGCGGGTGCCGCTGTGGATCCTGGGGTCCAGCCTCTTCGGAGCCCAGCTGGCCGCGCAGCTCGGCCTGCCCTACGCGTTCGCCTCGCACTTCGCTCCGGACGCGCTGTACGAGGCGTTGAAGGCCTACCGGGAGGCCTTCCGCCCCTCACAGCAGTCGGAGGAGCCGTACGCCATGGCGGGGGTGAACGCCTTCGTCGCCGACACCGACGAGGAGGCCCAGCAGCTGTTCACGACGATGCAGCAGGCGTTCCTCGGCACCCTGCGCGGTGCGCGGGGACGGCTGCGCCCGCCGGTGGAGAACCTGGACACCGCATGGCGTCCGGGGGAGAAGGAACGACTGGACCACATGCTTCGTTACTCGTTCGTGGGTTCCCCGGAAACAGTCCGTCGCAAGCTCGATCTGTTCGTCGCTGACACGGGTGTGGACGAGCTGATGGTGTCGTCGATGATCTACGACCAGAAGGCTCGCCTGCGCTCGTTCGAGCTGCTGGCGGAACTGGCCGACCTCAAGCGTCCGGACCAGGGCTGACCCCACCTCCCCGCACGGGGAGACGGTCAAGGGTGGCGGCGCCGAATCTGTGGGCAGGCAGTGGCGCCGCCTTCCCCGTGCGGGAGTGCCGGGCGGGGTTCGCGTAGAACTCCGCCCGGCGCCTGGCTCCGGAGCGCGGTGAGGCTCCGGGGCGGGCCAGGACGTTCGGGTTGAGGGGTTCAGTCGCCCCCTCCGCCGCCCCCGCCACC
>NZ_QPFC01000756.1:0-3090 GCF_003427465.1 Nocardiopsis sp. TNDT3
GGCCCGCGCGCACTCCCACGTGCTCTCGGCGCTGTGCTTCTCCAGGAAGGTGTAGACGTCGTGCTCGTCCACGCCCGGGAAGGTCCCCGAGGGCAGCGCCGAGAGCACGTGGGAGTGCGCGCGGGCCGACGGCCACACGTTGCCCTCCCAGCGCGCGGCCAGGTCCGCGGGCGGGTGCACGCAGCACTCGCCGCTGGGGCAGTTGGACTTGGTGCGGTTGGTGGTCTCGCGACCGCGGAACCAGCGCGACTCCTTGTAGGGCACGCCCAGGGTGATGGCGAAGTTGCGCTCGCGGCTGGGGTCCACGTGCGCCACGCACCAGTGGGTGCCGTTGGGCTTGTCCGTGTACTGGTAGTAGATCGAGTAGCGGTCCGGCGAGGCGAAGACCTGGCGCCCCGACCACTGGCGGCACATGCGCTGGCCCTCGATGGCCCCGGTGTCGTCGGTGGGGAAGACGAGGCCGTCGTTCTCGTAGGCCTTGTAGATGATGCCGGTCTCGTCGTTGCGGATGAAGTGGCAGACCAGGTCCAGGTGGCGGTGGGCCAGGTTGGTGAACCGGTGCGCGGCCATCTCGTAGGAGACCGAGTACACGTCGCGCAGGTCCTCCACCGACAGGTCGCGGGCCTGCTTGGCCTCCTGGAGGTAGCGCACGGCGGTGGACTCGGGGATGAGGACCGCGGCGGCGAAGTAGTTGGCCTCCACCCGCTGGCGCAGGAAGTCGCCGAAGTCGCGCGGCCTGCCGTGGCCCAGCACGACGTGGCCCAGGGTCTGGAGCAGGATCGTGCGCGGGCTGTGCATGCCCAGCGTGGTCTCGCGCTTGAGGTAGATGCGCCGGTTGACGTGGTCGGTGAGGGAGCGCACCGAGCGGGGCAGGTCCTGCACGTACTTGAGGGAGAACCCGTGGTGGGTGGCGATGGCGAGGATCTGCCCCTGTGACAGGGCCCCCGCGGTGTAGTTGACGGCGTCGAGGGTCTGGGCCGCCGCCTTCTCGATGTGCTCGAAGTAGTTGCCGCGCTCGCGCATCTGGCGGCGCAGGTCGGCGTTGGCCCGGCGGGCCTCCTCGGGGGTGGCCGTCGGCTTGGCGCTGCGCCGCCGGAGCTCCCCGTACAGGCCCACGATGTGTTCGAGCACGTCGTTGGGGACCCGCTTGCCGATCCTCAGGTGCGGCAGGTTCAGGTCCTGGTAGAGCGTGTCGCGCTGGGCCTCCTCGACCGCGATCTCCAGCTGCGCGCGGCGGCTCGGGGGCTGCTTGGACAGCAGCTCCTCCACCGAGACGCCCAGTGCCGAGGCCAGGGAGGTGAGGAGGGAGAGCTTGGGCTCGCGCTTGCCGTTCTCCAGCAGGGAGAGCTGGGAGGGGGCCCGGCCGACGCGTTCGCCCAGGTCGGAGAGGGTGAGGCCGCGCGCCCGCCGTAGGTGGCGGAGCCGCTGACCAAAGGTGACGAGATCCAGGTCACCTGTCAAAGACGGTATTTCTTCAGCACCAAAGTACGCCATGGCTTCATAGTACGGAAAGAAACGTCGATCTTCGCAAGATTTCCCATGGAAAAGCCTCGGAAGTTGCCCAAGAATCTAGTTACCGGCGGGGAACTTACCGCTCAGGGCTCACCCCCTGGCTCTGACCCGGCCTTCTCGACCGGTGCGAACACTTGGGGACTACACGTAAGGCGGGATCGAACATGGGCACCAGCGCTCGACGACAGGAAGCCAGCGCCGCACTCCAGCGCGACTGGGAGACCAACCCCCGGTGGGCCGGTATCGAGCGCACCTACTCCGCCGACGACGTGGTCAAGCTCCGCGGTTCGGTCACCGAGGAGCACACCCTGGCCCGCCGCGGCGCGGAGCGCCTGTGGGACCTGCTCCGCACCGAGGACTACGTCAACACCCTCGGCGCCCTCACCGGCAACCAGGCGGTCCAGCAGGTCCGCGCCGGGCTGAAGGCCATCTACCTCTCCGGCTGGCAGGTCGCGGCCGACGCCAACCTCTCGGGCAACACCTACCCCGACCAGAGCCTGTACCCGGCCAACTCGGTCCCGGCCGTGGTCCGCCGCATCAACAACGCGCTGATGCGCGCCGACCAGATCACCTGGGCCGAGGGCGACGACAGCGCGCCCGAGTGGCTCGCCCCGATCGTGGCCGACGCCGAGGCCGGGTTCGGCGGCGTCCTCAACGCCTACGAGCTGATGCGGGGCATGATCGCCTCCGGCGCGGCGGGCGTGCACTGGGAGGACCAGCTGGCCTCCGAGAAGAAGTGCGGCCACCTGGGCGGCAAGGTCCTCATCCCCACCGGGCAGCACGTCAAGACGCTCAACGCCGCCCGCCTGGCCGCGGACGTCGCCGGTGTCCCGTCCCTGGTCATCGCGCGGACCGACGCCCAGGCCGCGACCCTGATCACCAGCGACGTCGACGAGCGCGACCAGCCCTTCATCACGGGCGAGCGCACCGCCGAGGGCTTCTACCGCTTCCGCAACGGCGTCGAGGCCTGCGTGGCGCGCGGCCTGGCCTACGCCCCGCACTCGGACCTGCTGTGGATGGAGACCGCCACCCCCGACCTGGAGGTGGCCCGCGACTTCGCCGAGCGGATCAAGGCCGAGTACCCGGACCAGATGCTGGCCTACAACTGCTCGCCGTCCTTCAACTGGAAGCGCCACCTGGACGACGCGACCATCGCCAAGTTCCAGCGCGAGCTGGGCCACATGGGCTACAAGTTCCAGTTCATCACCCTGGCGGGCTTCCACTCGCTCAACTACTCGATGTTCAACCTGGCCAAGGGCTACGCCCAGAACGGGATGACCTCGTACGTCGAGCTCCAGGAGGCCGAGTTCGCGGCCGAGTCGCAGGGCTACACCGCCACCCGCCACCAGCGCGAGGTCGGCACCGGCTACTTCGACTCCATCAGCACGACCATCTCCCCCGAGGCCAGCACCACGGCTCTCACCGGCTCCACCGAGGAAGACCAGTTCTCAGCGGCTCACTGACACTGGTCTTCGTTCCCAGGAGGCCGTCCCTCCCCGCTTTCGTGGCTGGGGCGGGGCGGGCGGCCTCCGCCCCCTAGCCGTCGGCCATGCGCGCTCCGTGTCACACGCGCATGGC
>NZ_QPFC01000077.1:0-7667 GCF_003427465.1 Nocardiopsis sp. TNDT3
CCCCCCCCCGACGCGTGTACCGGCGAGGGGCCGCCGACCCCCCGGGCCCGCGCCCCCGGACGCTCCGGGACCGAAGAATTTCGCGGCTCCCGTGAGGTGCCCGAATTCATCCCATTTTGAACCTGTCTCATTCGGTCACTCGGCGAAAACGGGCAGTTATCGGGCGTCATGGAGGGGCGTGCGCGTGGCCGGACACGGCCTCAGTGCCCCGGTACGGATGCGCGGACAGCCGTCATCCCCTACCGTTGAGGGCGAATCACCCCTTCCGAGCCGCGATGAGAACGTGTTGTGGAGTGGACACGTATCTCACGGGGACACCCCCGGTCACGGGCGGAAGTGGTGGCGGAGTGCATTCTGCGCTGTTGAGTCACACGGGCATAACGATTTCCATCCTGTGGTCGCTCGGGTGCGACCCCGGGTGCGGAATCGACCGCCCTCCCGTCGCGCCGATGGAGCACGCGGGTCCGCGTCCAGCCAGGTCACACGGACGCCGGACGACGCGTGCGTCGGCCCTGCCCCTGTTCCGGCACCAGATCCGGCCCAGCCCCGGACACTAGAATGAGCCGGTCGGAACGTTTCAAGGGTGACCGCGCCTGCGCGCGGGTGTGACGTCCGAGACGACATGAGGATGAGTCATACGTGAACGGAAAACGCGCTTCAGGCGATGGTTCCGAGAGCGCTCTCGCGGAGGCGTTCTCCCACGCCCCCGAGCCCATGGTGCTCACCCTGGCCGACGGCGCGATCGTGCACGCCAACCTGGCCTTCACCGAACTCTTCGGCCGCGACGCCTCCGACCTCGACGGAGGGGCCTGGTTCGACCTCCTCGACGGTGACGACGCCCAGCGCGGCGCCCGCGCCCACCACGAGGCACTCGCCGGGAACCGGGGTCGCCGGTCCCGCCTGCGCCTGAAGGTCGCCGACAAGGCCGCCCACCTGGTGGAGGCCGAGCTGCGCCCCCTGCCCGGGGACGGCCCGGAGGACGCCCGCGCGGTCGTCCTGCTGCACCTGCTCTCCACCGAGGAGGCCGACCTGCGCGTGATCGGCGAGCTGCGCACCGACAACTCCGACTCCGTGCTGTGGAGCCTGGACCCGGCCAGCGGACGCCTGCGCGAGATGTTCGGCCCCACCCCGCTCGGCGCGCTGCTGGCCGGGAACGACCGCGAACTCGAACGCATCCTGGAGCGCGTCCACCCCGACGACATCGCCCGCGTGCGCGACGCCATCTCCGCCTCCTTCGCCGGGCGCGACTACGAACAGCGCTTCCGCGTCTTCGACCGCCTCGGCGACGAGCGCTCCCTGCACGTGCGCGCCCGCTACGTGCCAGGCGATCCCGACCGCCTCGTGGGCATCGTCGACGACGTCACCGAGCACGTCCAGCTCGTACGCCGCCTCGCCGACCGCCGCCGCACCGAGGCCGAGCACGGCCGCCTGGTCACCGAACTGTCCTCCAAACTCGTCTCGGCCACCACCGTCGACAAGGTCATGGACCTGCTCAGCGAGGAGTTCCTGCCCATCTTCGGCGGAGTCCAGGCCGTCGCCCTCTACGTCGAGAACGGACTGCTGCGCAGCTCGCCCAGCGCACACGCCAAGAGCGCCACCAGCAACATCGAGCGCATAGACGGCCGCCGCGCCGACGACACCGACTTCCCCATGGGCGCGGTCATCCAGGACCGCCAGCCCCGCTTCTTCGAGAGCCGCGCCGAGATCATCAGCCGCTTCCCCGCCGCCGTCGAACTCATGCGCCAGGTGCGCGGCCAGGCCTGGGCCACCGTGCCCATCTTCGGCGACGGCAAGGTCGCCCTGGGCGTGTGGCAGATGGTCTGGGACCGCCCCCACCACGCCAGCCGCGACGAGCGGGCCCTCATGCTCACCTTCGCCGGACTCGCCGGGCAGGCCCTCCAACGGATCAAGGCGCAGCAGGCCGAGCTGGAGCTGGCCGACGCGCTCCAGCGCCGCATGCTGCCCCGCCAGGTGGCCAGCTTCCCGGACATGGACATCGCCACCAAGTACCTGCCCTCCCGCGCGGACTGGCGCATCTGCGGCGACTTCTACGACGTCATCGAACTCCCCGAGAACAAGGTCGGCCTCCTGGTCGGCGACGTCCAGGGGCACGGCGTCGAGGCGGCGGCCGCCATGGGCCAGATCCGCGTGGCCTTCCGCGCCTACGCCACCAACCAGTCCGACCCCGGCGTCGTCCTGGGCGAGACCAACCGCCTGCTCACCGAGACCGGCGAGATCGTCTTCGCCACCTGCGGCTACCTCGTCGTGGACCGCGAGAGCGGCGTCATGCAGGCGGCCTGGGCCGGACAGCCGCCGGTCGTCCTGGCCACCCGGAGCGGCTACGAGCTCTGGGAGCCCGAGACCGGCCCGCCGCTGGGCGTGCTCTCCGACCCCGAGTACGCCGTCACCACCCGCATGCTCCCGCCCGGCACCGCCCTGCTGCTGTGCTCCGACGGACTCGTGGAGAGCTCCGAGGTGCCCATGGGCGAGGGGCTGGCCCGGGTCGGCGCGGCGCTCTCCGAGCACCACGAGGACCCCGAGGCCGCCGCGCACGTCATCGCCGAGATGGCCCCGGCCGGGCGCGGCGACGACATCGCCCTGCTCATCACCCGCATGATCCCCTCCACCGAGCCGGCGCGGGACCGCGCCGCCGTGGCGACCGCGACCTGACCGGTGCCCTCGGCCGCCTACCCTGGACAGGTGTCCGACACGCTCTTCGACGACGCCGGCGCGGAGGCCGCCAGGGGCCAGGAACCGCTCGCCGTGCGCATGCGCCCCCGCACCCTCGACGAGGTCGTGGGCCAGCGCCACCTGCTCGGCGAGGGCAGCCCGCTGCGCCGCCTGGTCGAGGACGACGCGCCCATGTCCGTGTTCCTGTGGGGCCCGCCCGGCACCGGCAAGACCACCCTGGCCACCGTGGTCAGCCGCGTCACCAAGCGCCGCTTCGTGGAGCTGTCCGCCGTCAACGCCGGGGTCAAGGACGTGCGCGCCGTCATCGACGACGCCCGGCGCCGCATGGGCATGCACGGCACCCGCACCCTGCTCTTCGTGGACGAGGTCCACCGCTTCAACAAGACCCAGCAGGACGCGCTGCTGCCCGCCGTGGAGAACCGCTGGGTCAGCTTCATCGGCGCCACCACCGAGAACCCCTTCTTCTCCGTGGTCAGCCCCCTGCTGTCGCGTTCGCTGCTGCTGTCCCTGGAGTCGCTGGAGGACGCCGACGTCCGCGCCCTGGTGGACCGGGCGCTGGCCGACGAGCGCGGGCTGGACGGGCGCTACACGCTCTCCGACGAGGGCGCTGACCACCTCGTACGCCTCGCGGGCGGCGACGGCCGCCGCTCCCTGACCTACCTGGAGGCCGCCGCGCTCGTCGCCGGCGCCCCCGGCGCGGAGCCGGTCACCATCACGGCCGAACACGTCGAACGCGCCGTGGACCGGCACGCCGTGCGCTACGACCGCTCCGGCGACCAGCACTACGACGTCGTCAGCGCCTTCATCAAGAGCATGCGCGGCTCGGACCCCGACGCCGCCCTGCACTACCTCGCCCGCATGATCGAGGCGGGGGAGGACCCCCGCTTCATCGCCCGACGCGTGGTCGTGCACGCCAGCGAGGACGTCGGCATGGCCGACCCCACCGCCCTGCAGACCGCCGTGGCCGCCGCCCAGGCCGTGGAGCTCATCGGCATGCCCGAGGCCCGCATCAACCTCGCCCAGGCCGTCATCCACATCAGCCTGGCCCCCAAGTCCAACGCGGTCGTCTCCGCCATCGACGCCGCCGCGGCCGACGTGCGCGCGGGCCTGGCCGGGCCCGTCCCCGCCCACCTGCGCGACGGCCACTACCGGGGCGCCGCCGAACTCGGCCACGGCAAGGGCTACCGCTACGCCCACGACTTCCCCGGCGGCGTCGCCCCCCAGAGGCACGCCCCCGACGGCCTCGCCGACCGCGAGTACTACCGGCCCACCCAGCACGGCGCCGAACGGCGCTTCGGCGAGGTCCTCCAGCGCATCAAGGAGGTCCTGCGGGGCGGCGGGCAGCGCGGCTGAGCGCCGGGGCAGCGGCCCGCGGTACCGGCGCGCGTGCGGCGGCCCGACGCCGTCCGCCCCGAGGGGGAGGAGACCCGGGTACGGGAGCCCCTGCCGCGACGGTCAGTCGGTGAACAGCTCCGTGACCCGCACGATCTCGCGGGGCCCCTCGCCCCCCTCCCCGGCGGGTTCGGCGAAGGTCACCTCCACGATGACCACCGGGCCCCACGACAGGTAGTCGACGAAGTCGCTCCCGGTCAGCTCCCAGGTGCCGCGGCCCTCCTCGTCGATGAACAGGTGCTCGGGCGCGGCGCAGAACTTGGCGCAGAGCACCTCGGCGTCGGGGGCGATGACGGCCTCGCCGGGCTCCCCGGCCACGTCCCACTGCTCGGCCCAGGCCGCGTGGCTGGGGATGCCCCGGCCCCGGACCGGCTCGTCCTCGCGGTCGACGGGGGTGTACACCCACGGCCCCGTCTCGGGGGACTCCTGCTCGGCGGGGTCGAACCGCACCACCAGGGTCAGCGGGTCCTCCTCGGCGACGGGGCTCGGCGACGCGGACCCCTCCCCGGCGGCGCCCGCGACCAGGGCGTCCCCCTGCTCGGGGGCGAGCAGCCGCGAGACGCCCCACACGCCGCCGCCGACCAGCGCCAGCGCGAGCACCGCGCTCGCGGCCAGGAACACGGCCCGTGCGGGGCGCCGGTTGGACATGCGCCCCTCCAGCCGGATGACCTCGGGCACCCGCGCGGGCGGCTCCACGGCGTGCCACTCGCGCTCCAGGATGCGCGCCAGCTCGTCGCGGTCCGGTGCGGCGGCCGCGCCCCCGGCAGGGGAGCCCGCAGCGCCCCCGCCGCCCTCCGAGGCGTTCTGCGCCTGCCACACCGCGATGACCGCGCCGATCACCTCGCGCAGGCTGGGGCGGCCGTCCGGGTCGGGGTCCAGCGAGCGCCCGACCACCGGTTGCAGCCCCTTGGCCAGACCGGTCAGGTCGAAGGAGCCCTGCGCGGCGCGCTCGGCGATCTCCTCGGGCTCCCCGGGGCCGAAGGGCAGGCGCCCGGTCCCGGCGAAGGCGACCACGGCGCCCCAGGCGAACACGTCGGCGGCGGGCGTGGCCGCCCCGCCGCGGAAGCGCTCGGGACTCAGCCAGGTCGCCCCCGCCCCGCGCATGCGCTCGGGGGAGGCCACGACCGCGCACTCCATGATGTGCGGGCCGCGCGACTCCAGCAGGATCTCGCCGGGGCGCAGCGACCCGTGCGCCACGCCGCGCGCGTGCAGCGCGGACAGCCCCTCGGCCAGGCCGGTGGCCAGCGCGATCAGCTTTCCGGTGCCCAGCCCGCCGCGCTTGGTGACGAAGTGGGACAGCCGCTCGCCCGCCATGTAGGGCATGGACAGCCACGGGGGGTTGGCGTCGCTGTCGAAGGCCAGGGGGACGACCACGCGCGCGGAGTCGACGTTGGACAGGGCCCGCAGCCTCCGCTCCAGCGCGGGGTAGGCGTCAGCGGACTCCAGTTCGGCGGATGTGAGGACCTTCACTGCCACCAGACGGTCGTCCGCGCTCGCGGAGGCGGTGTCCACGGCCGCGTAGACGGTGCCGCTGCCCCCCTGCCCCAGCCGTCCGAGGACGAGGTAGGGACCGATCCGTGAGGGGTCGTCCGGATAGAGGGGGGCCAGGTCCGGCGGTACCAGTACGGAGATCTCTCGGGGAGAACGAGGGCTCATGAGCGTCCTGTCGATGCTTCTGGGGCCGAGGGGCGGCTGAGTGTCCGCACATCGTAGTCAGCTTTTCGGAAGGACCGGGCTTGCGGTCGATTGTCCCCCAGGGCGGGTGGAGCGTCGATCCCCGTGGCCCGGATCGGTCGTCCCGCAGGGGGTGCGGACGCGCCGTGGCGTCCTCGCCCACCCGAAGGCGGGACGCGATAGGGTCGGCCGAAACCGGCCCGTCCCGCGCGGACCACAGGGGAGGATCCGCCGGGCCCGGGAACGCCCGTTCGCGGCGCCCGGTCCGGCGCGGTCACCGGCGTCCCCCGGTCCCGGCGCGTGCGCGAGGGGCCGCCGCACACCCTCGAAGTCACCCTCTATCTGTCCACGGAGCCCGCATGCTTACCGGAGGAGAGGTCGCCGCGCTCGTCGCCGCGGTGGTCTGGGCGGTGCTGGCCACGTTCATGTGCGTGGCGCTCGTCAAGCTCATCAAGCTCATCAACGAGGCGACCAAGGTCGTGTCGGAACTGGGGGACCGCACCCCGCCCCTGCTGGACGACGTCGCGTCCACGGTGGAGCGCACCAACACCTCGCTGGAACGGGTCGAGGAGATCACCGCCAACGTGCAGGCCAGTTCCGAGGACGTCTCCACGATGACCGCGCTGACCCGCTCGGTGCTCACCGGGCCGCTGGTGAAGGCGGCCTCGCTGTCCTACGGGGTGCGCCGCGTCCTCGGCCAGCGCAGGGCCCTGGCGGTCGTGCGCACCCGCAGGAGGAAGGCGAACCGGTGATCGGCAGACTGCTCTACCTCGCCGCGGGGGCCGCCATCGGCGGCTACGCGGTCCACCGCGTCCACCGCGCCCGGCGGGCCCTCACCCCGGGCGGTATCGCCGAGCGCGTGGAGGGCCAGGTCAGCGAGTACCGCGGCGCTCTGCGCGAACTCAACGAGGACCTCGCCGACGCCGTGCGCGAGCAGGAGGAGGAACTCCTGCGCCTGTACGCCCCCCGGAAGGGGCGCCGGTCCCTGTCGGAGGCCGACGACCGCGGGCTGCCCGGGTCCGGTTAGCCGTCCCCTACAGTGGTCCACGAGACACGCGATCCCCCTCGCCTTGGAGCCGCCCGTGCACCCGCAGCAGCCTCCGAACGGTCCCTACCAGGGCGGTTACCCGCAACAGCCCCCGAACCACCCCTACCAGGGCGGTTACCCGCAGCAGCCCGCGCCCTACGGCGGCCACCCCCCGCTGGGCCCGTTTCCCTCGGGCCCGGTCAGGATGCCCGGCGCGGCCGTCGCCGTGCGGGTGCTGATGTTCATCGGCGGCGCCTGCGGCCTGCTGCTCGGCGGGCTGCTGTGGCTGGCCGCCGCGATGGCCTCCGGTGACGGCCGGTTCAGCGAGGAATTCCTGCAGGGCGTGCAGGAGGGAGCGGGCTTTCCCGTCTCCTCCACCGAGGCGGGGCTGCTCTTCGCGCTCGTCGGCGCCGTCCCGTTCGTCTACGGGGTCCTGTCCACCCTCCTCGCCGTGCTGATGGGCCGCCGCAGCGCGGGCGTCCTGTGGTCGGTCGTGGTCTTCCAGGGGCTGGCGGCGCTCTCCCTGGTGTTCAACGCGGTCACCGGCGCCGTGGGATCGGTCGTCCCGCTGGCCTTCGCCGTCCTCATGATCGTGCTCATGCTGCTGGAGGCCACGCGCGCCTACTACACCCGGCCCGCCTCCGCCGCCTACTGAGGCGGGCCGGCCCGTCCGGGTCACAGGGGGACCGCGAGGGATCGCGGTCCCCCTCGCCGTGCGCGGCACCGGTTCACGCGTCCTGCCGGGGGCTCCTCGCGGGGTCCGGCCTCCGGACGGTCCCGGGTTACGGAAAAGCCGAAACGCGAACCCCTCCTCCCTCCGTCTCCCGCGGCGGCCCGGCGCTCTCCCGCGGCCACGGCCAGCCCCGGCGGCGGGTCCGCCGCG
>NZ_QPFC01000008.1:0-4785 GCF_003427465.1 Nocardiopsis sp. TNDT3
CGACGGTGAGGAGTACCCCGGCGCGGTCGGCGGGGCGGAGGGGGAGACCGTCACCGCCTCCGACGCCGGGGAGCTGGCCGACCACCTGTCCGCCGAGGAGCCGCTCACCGTCGAGGTCACCGGAGCGATCGACCTGGACGGGACGGTGGAGGTCGGCTCGGACAAGACCCTGGTGGGTGTCGAGGGCGGCGCCGAGCTCACCGGCGGGCGGCTGGTGGTCGACGGAGCCAGCAACGTCATCCTGTCCAACCTGCGGGTGGAGGCCGACGGGACCGCGCTGTCCGTGCGCGGTGGCGCCCACCACGTGTGGGTGGACGGCTCCACGTTCTCCGGCGGCGGGGACGCCCCCCTCGTCTCGGTGACCGGCGGCGCCGACCACGTCACCCTGTCCTGGAACCACTTCGCCGACGCCGAGTCGGCGCTCGCCGTCGGCGGCGGGGAGGAGGAGCCGGGGGCGCTGCGGGTCACCGTGCACCACAACTACTTCGACGGGACGGCGGGACGCCACCCCAGGGCGCGGTTCGCCGAGCACGTGCACGTGTTCAACAACTACTTCCGGGCCAACGAGGAGTACGGGGTGGAGTCGGCCGACGACTCCAACGTCCTGGTGGAGGGCAACTACTTCGAGGGCACCCGGCTCTCGGTGGCCACCTCGGAGGAGGAGCCCGGCAACGTGGTGACCCGCGACAACCTGCTCGTGGACTCCGCGCAGCCCGACCTGCTCGGCGAGGTGGCCGACCCTCCCTACGCCTACGAGATGGACGACACCGCCCGCGTCCCCGACGTGGTCTCGGCGGAGGCCGGGGTCAGCTGAACGAGTGGTACTCGTAGCTCTCCCCTACACCGCTCTCGGTGCGGTAGTCCAGCCTGCGGGGGTACCCCTGTTCGTCGATCCACAGCTCGAACTCGGCGTCCCTGACGGTGGTGAGGGTGTTGCGCCCGCTCTCGGGGTCGTAGCCGCCCAGCATCGCCGTGAACGTGCCCGTGTAGTGGTAGGCGCTGTGCGTGCTGTGCAGCTCCGGCCACTCCAGGCTCACCTCCTCCCGTCCCTCCAGCGCGAGGTCGGTGGAGGTGGCGAGCACCTCGCGCAGCTTGACCGACCCGTACGCGCGTGAGCACAGGTACCGGTCGGCGTGGCTGGGCGGGTCCAGCAGTTCCAGGCCCCGGTCGGCGGTCATCATGAGCTGGCCGCCGCCCACGTCGTAGCGGTACACGCTCAACCCGCCCGTGGTGGAGAAGTAGTGGTCGAACTCCGGCTCGGCCCCCGCGTCGTACATGGCCTGCCCGCGGCCCGAGGTGATGGGGTCGGCGGCGGTCGTGGGATGGGACGCGGGCGGCCCGGGAAGGGCGTCGGCCGATCCGGCGCCGGGATCCGGTGCGTCCCGCGGGTCGCTCTCCCCGTCGTGCACGGTGAAGGTGAGGTGGAAGGCCGAGGAGTCCTCCACGAGTTCGACGGCGGCCTCCAGGTAGGCCTCGGCGTCCTCGGGGTCGGCCGCGGTACGGGCGGAGCCGCTGCGCGGCGGACGGGACTCCGGGCCCTCCGCGACGTCCAGCGGGGGAAGGGGGTCGCCCACGACGAGCCGGGCCACAGCCCATCCGCTGGCGACCACGGCCAGGCAGACCAGCACCATGAGGAGGGAGACGAGCCAGTTGGGCCGCCCTCCAGGGGAGGAGGGCTGCTCGTCGGGGTCGGAGGGGTGCGGCATCGACGGAATCGACACGGCCTGGGCCTCGTTTCTGCGGATCTTCGCGCGACCGCCGGGGGACGCGGGGGGTTTGCTGATCGTTCTCGTCTGGCACCGGAGGGTGACGGTTGCTACGACGCGGTGACGCAGTGTTCCGTTCGATGGTCCCACGCATGTGATCGCCTCCGACATCCACGAAAGTGAGCACCCAGTCGCGGTGGGGTGACTCCAGGAACGGTGCGAGGAAGCCGAAGGTGTCGGTCCGCGACAGCCGCCGCAGGGTCTCCTCGGCGGCGTGCTCCCACAGCAGCCGGACCGCGGTCCGGGCCGCGGCGGAGGCGGCGAAGGTCGGACTGCGGAAGAGTTCGTGCAGATCCTCGCCCTCCAACCGCAGGACGGTGGCCTCCAGCACCCGTGCGTCCAGCAGGCCCAGGAGGGACAGCGCGCAGTCCGTCCGGGCCACCGGATCGGGGAGGGCTCCGGCCCGCGCGCAGCGCAGGACCGCCTCCGCGGCGGCGGCGGAATCCAGCCTCCAGTCCCCGTCCGGTGCGGGTTCGTGGCCGGTTGCGGCCGTGCCGTCACCGATGCCGGTCCCGTCCTCGGGGCGGGAACCGGACGCGTCGCCCAGCGCCCGGTGCACGGCTCCCCGCAGCTCCGCGGGGAGCCGTCCCAGCGCGCCGTGCGCGGCGGCCGCGACGAGCAGGGACAGCACGACCAGCAACAGGGCGGCGTACTCCAGCAGGGTGTTGCCCCGGTCCACGTGTCCACCTCCTGTCGCTTCGTGCCTGCCCACGGTCCGGACCCGTGTCGAGGGAGCCGTCGGGGCTGGTACGCGCCCCGTGCCGTTCGTGGTCCGGGCTGTGCGTGCGCTGTTCCGTACGTGTTCTGGGCCGTACGTGTTCTGTTGTGCGCGCCCTGTGCGGTGCCGAGAACCGGGCTGTGCGCGTCCTGTGCGGCGGCCCCGGCACCCGGCGGGCCTCCGTCGGGGGAACCGGCCCCGGAGACCCTCTAGGGCCGCCGGGGTGTGAAGAGCTGGGGCGGCTCCCTCTCGTAGGCGCGCACGCGGTCGCGGATGAGCTCCAGGTGCTCGGGAGGGCACGACCAGCCCTGGCGGACGAGCGTGTGCAGGATGCGGCGCAGCAGCCGTCCCGGACGCAACTGGAGGTCGTACACGCTCGCCGAGACCACCTCCCAGTCCTGCGCCCGCATCGCCGCGTACCGGACCCGGTCGCTCGCCCCGGCCACCGTCGAGGAGTGGAAATCCAGGCTGTCGTACTCCAGCGCCACCCGTTGGCCGGGCCAGCCGAGGTCGGCGTGGAACACGCCCTCGTCGGTGGGGACCGGGCACCGCGGGACGGGAGGAGGCAGGAGCGCCTCCAGGACCAGCACACGCGTCCACGACTCGGCGGGCGACTGGCTCAGCGCGGAGGAGTAGCGCAGGGCGGTGCGCAGCTGCCTCAACTGCCGCTGGGACCGGGCCCGCTGGGCGGCACGGAGCAGGTCGCCCTTGGCGACCAGCCCCCGGGAGAGGAAGGCGTCGAGGCGGGCCGTGGCCATGAAGACCGAGGGCGCGCGGGCGGCGACGTCGACGGCCGCGCGCACCGCGCTGGTGACGCGCACGCCCTCCACCACGTCGCGGTCCGCGGCGGGCACGTGCTCCCGGTGGGCGACCACCGGCATGCCGCTGGTGCGTACGCCCCGGGGGACCGCCACGTGCGGGCGGGTGCGTGTGGCGCGGGTGCCCGCCGGGTGCAGGTCCACGCCCCAGACGTAGGAGGCGGTGATGTCGCAGACCACCGCGTCGGGGGAGATCGGACCGACGATCGGCGCGAGCGTGCGCAGGAGGAGGGAACGGTCGGGAAGGGTGTGCTCACGGACTGTCATACCCTCCAGGTTCGGGGGCGGGCACCGCCCCGGCAAGCCCCTTCCGCCGCCTGTGGACGACTCCCGGGACCCCCGCGCGGGGTCCGGTCACTGCATCAAACCGACGCCCGCCGCCAGGTGGATGTGGTCGATGTGGTTCTGGGTGTTGCTGCCCCTGTCGTCCATGGCGCGGCTCACGCTCGCCCAGGGGCCCACCGGGTCCGGGTTCCCGCCGGTCGCGTTCCAGATGCGCTGCTCGTAGATGATGCCCTTGACCCCGAGCTGGTGGGAGTTCTGGATCACCCAGTCGATCACGGTGATGGCGTTGGCGTGCATCTGCGGGGTGGGGACGCCGCCCAGTTCCGCCATCATGTAGTCCACCGCCTCGCCGCTGTCGTGGTCGCTGCCAGGTTCGTTGCGCCGGCCGCCCGCGGAGAGGAAGAAGCCCGGGAACTCCTGCTGGAGGCGCTGGTGCGCCGCGCACATGATGGGGTGCAGTGACCCCAGCGAGTCGCAGTCCACGGCGGGCCCGCCCCCTCCGACGAAGTTGGGGTTGAAGCTGTAACGGCCCTCCTGGTCGACCAGGTGCACGTCGATCAGCCGTTTGGCGGAGGCGAGGTCGTCGACGGTGCCGCCGTCGCAGACCAGCTCGCCCCCGTCGCGCCCGCACTGATGGGGGATGCGGACGATGGCGATGGCCGAGGCGTTGCCGACCACGGTGTTGGTCTCCTCCTCGCTGCCGTCGCAGACCACGTCGTTCCAGTGCCGGGACCCGTCCTCCTCCAGTTCGCGCTGGCACACGGCGCCGCGCACCTCCACCCGCACGATGTTCCCGCTGCGTCCCATGACGTTGTCGCTGGCGCGGATGTCGGTGAGGACCGCCCCGTTGCTGCGCGCGTACTCCTCGGCGCGCGCCTCGGCGGCCTCCTCGTCGAACCAGGGCATGGGGTACGCGCCGTTGACGATGTCCTGCGCTGCCCGGTCCTGGAGGGCGCCCACCGCCGCCAGCGCGGCGGCGTCGGCCGCGGTCTGGGTCCGCGAGCGCTGGTCGTTGGCGGCGCCCACCCGTACGAACAGCAGGGTCAGCGAGAGCAGGGCCAGGGTGAGCCCGAACAGGAGCAGGACGTTGGCCTGTCCGTCGTCGCCTCTGCCCGGGGCGCGCCGCCGGGACGGAGGGGCGGTGTGGGGGAGGATCCGTCGCAGTCCCATGCCTTTTCCATCAGGGGAGGGGGTGCTC
>NZ_QPFC01000757.1:0-3926 GCF_003427465.1 Nocardiopsis sp. TNDT3
GGGGCGCGCTCGCTGCCCGAACTGGCCGCGCGCCTGCTGCGCGACGCCACGCGCGAGGACCTCTCGGTGATCCGCTCCGTCGTCGCCGACTACTGGGACGCTGGGGTGCGCAGGGACGTCCGCAGTCTTCTGGCCAGCCGCGAGCACCGGATCGAGACGGTCCTGCCGAGGGTGGGGCAGCCGACCCTGGTCCTGCGCGGGGGCAGGGACCCCCTCTGCCCCGCTCCCTGGGCGCGGGAGGCCGCCCGGCTGCTGCCCCGGGGGCGGCTCGTGACCCTGCCCGGACAGCCCCACGCGCTCACCGCCGCCGCCCCCGGCCGGGTCGCCGACCTGGTCGGGGAGTTCGTTCGGGAGACGGCACGGGACCGGAGGGCGGGGGCCGAGTGGTCGCCGAACGTGTGAGGAGGACCGCGGCCAACGCCCGCGAGGTGCTGCGCCGGATCGTCGAGCGGCGCGGCTACGAGCGCGAGACCGCGGTCATCGTCGCCAAGTGCGTCATCGCCTCCACCGGAGCCTGGCTCGTGGGCACCCTCCTG
Organism: Nocardiopsis sp. TNDT3; assembly: GCF_003427465.1. Classification (NCBI taxonomy): domain Bacteria; kingdom Bacillati; phylum Actinomycetota; class Actinomycetes; order Streptosporangiales; family Nocardiopsidaceae; genus Nocardiopsis; species Nocardiopsis sp. TNDT3. The sequence continues at coordinate 537 of NZ_QPFC01000757.1, forward strand.
GGGGGCTCGTCCCAGATCGGTTTCGCCCCCTTCTCCGCCCTGCTGGTGGTGCGGCCCAGCGTGTACGGGTCGGTGCTCCAGTCCCTGCGCTACGTCCCCGCGGTCTTCCTGGGCGCCCTGATCGCGGGCCTGACCGGGCTCACCGTCGGGCTCAACGTGTGGTTCTTCGCCCTGGCCGTGTTCGTCGCGATGATCGCGGGACAGTTCACGGTCTTCGGCGACCAGGGCAAGCAGATACCCGTGGTGGCGTCGTTCGCGCTCGCGGGAGGTACCGCGGGCAGCCTCACGGACATGGGAACCCTGCTGCTCATGGTGCTGGTGGGGGCCGGGGCCGCGGTCGTGACGAACACGGTCTTCGCGCCCGCCATCCGCTTCCGCGACGCCGAGAGCGCCGTGTTCGACTTCGCGGACGGCCTGCGCGACCTCAGCCGGGAGATGGCCGAGGCGCTCCGCGGGGGCGATGAGGGGCTCGGGGACGTCGGCTACTGGGCGCGGGTCGCCCAGGGGTTCGACAACACCGAGCGCAACGCCCGGGAGTCGGTCTCCCAACAGGAGTACCGGGCGCGCCTGAACCCGCGGCGGCTCCTGACCGGTCCCTCGCCGAAGAGGGCGCCGAAGGCCTACTACGGCTGGATCCTCGCCCTGGGCCGGTCCGCGCGCCACCTCCAGTCCCTCGTCCGCACCCTGAGGACCGCGAAGGAGGGGCGGTCGCGCTTCCCCGAGCCGAGCGACGCCTTCCTCCGCGAGTTCGCCCCGCTCCTGGACGCGGCGGCGGACGCCTTCGACGCCCTCCACGAGGCCGGGGAACCCGAGCGCGACACCGTCTCCGCCGACCTCGACTCCTGTCTGGAGGAGGGGCTCCGGCGCATCGACCGGGCGCGGGAGCACATGAGCGAGGACTGGGACTCCGAACGCTGGCCCGTGCACAGCGCGCTCCTCACCGACCTGGAACGACTGTTCGAGGAGTTGCGGGAGGGGCACGAGAACAGCGAGGAGGGGACGCCGGGCGCTACGGCGGGGTGACAACGGCGGTGCCGGGGGAAGGGAAGCGGCATGGAACCTTCAGCGCGCGCGAGCGCGGCGCTCCGTGTCGCCGCCGTCCTCGGCTCCCTCGTCCTCCTCGCCGGGTGCGGCGCCCAGGGGACCACCGGCGCGGAGGGGGACGGGACGGGCGGAACGGACAGCCAGCGGGAGCCAGGCGGACAGGACGGCTCCGCCGGTGCCGACCCCGGCCGGCCCGAGGAGGTCGCCGCGGGCCTGGAGGCGCCGTGGGGGCTGGCCTTCCTCCCCGACGGCTCGGCCCTGGTCGCCCAGCGCGACTCGGCGGAGGTCGTGCGCGTGTCCCCCGACGGCTCGGTCACCGGCGTCGGCACCGTCGAGGGGGCCGCACCGAACGGTGAGGGCGGTCTGCTCGGGCTCGCCGTGGACCCGGACTTCCCCGGGGAACCGTACGTGTACGCCTACCACACCGCGGCCTCCGACAACCGGATCAGCCGTCTGGAGTACGACCCCGACGGCGGGGGCTTCGGGGACACCGAGGTCGTCCTCGACGGCATCCCCTCAGCCTCGTACCACAACGGCGGACGGATCGAGTTCGGCCCCGACGGCCTGCTGTACGTCGGCACCGGGGACGCGGGCCGGCAGGGGCTGTCCCAGGACACCGGCTCGCTGGGCGGCAAGATCCTGCGGATCACCGCCGACGGGGACCCGGCGCCGGACAACCCCTTCGGCAACCCGGTCTACAGCTACGGCCACCGCAACGTCCAGGGGCTGGCGTGGGACGACGAGGGGAACCTGTACGCCACCGAGTTCGGGCAGAACGAGTTCGACGAGGTCAACCTGATCGAACCGGGCGGCAACTACGGCTGGCCCGAGGTGGAGGGCGCCGGGGGAGGCGACGAGTACGTCGACCCCCTGCTGACGTGGAGGCCCGCGGAGGCCTCGCCCAGCGGCGCGGCGGTCGCGGGCGGTTCCCTGTGGGTGGCGGCGCTGCGCGGCGAACGCCTGTGGGAGGTGCCGCTCGCCGGTGACGGCGGCGTGGGCGAGCCCGTGGACCACCACCAGGGGGAGTACGGCCGCCTGCGCACGGTGGTGACCGCACCCGGCGGCGACGCGCTGTGGCTGGCCACCAGCAACCTCGACGGGGTCGGGGAACCGGCCGAGGGAGGCGACAGGATCCTGCGGGTGCCGCTGGAGTAGGCGCTGCGGCCGCCCCGCCCACCCGGTGTGCGTGCCCGCGCTCCCGGGCGGGATCCGGTGTTCCACGAGGGACCCGGCGTCCGTGCCGTCCCGGGCCGGTCCGCGCTGTTCCACGCTGTCTCCCCCGGGACCCGGTGCTTCGCGTTCGTGTCGGCGCACCGGGAACGCCGCGCGTCAACCCGTCGTCCCGCACGGGCGTCCCGGAGGGATTCCACGTCGCTGAACAGCACAAAAGGGAGTATTAACGGTAAACATCCGTTTTCGCGCCCTCCTCGCGGGCACGGGCCGGACATGTCCTCCTCAGACTTACCAGGTAAGGCGCGGCGCTCCGCGAAGGACGCCCGGGCGGCGGGCCGACGCGCGGGACGCCAGGCGGCCCACAGCACCTGGCTGCGCAGGCTCGCGGGCGTGGGCTTCGCCGCCACGGGCCTGCTCTACCTCATCATCGGCTACCTCGCCCTGCGCATCGCCTTCGGCGACAGCGGCGGCCAGGAGGCGGACAACAGCGGCGCCCTCCAGCTCGTCGCCCAGAACACCGGCGGCATGCTGCTGCTCTGGGTCGCGGCGGCGGGGCTGGTGGGACTCACCGTGTGGCAGGCGGTCTACGCCGCCGTGGGGTTGGAGAGGGCCACCAAGCGCATCGCCTCCGGGTCCCGCGCGGTGGTCTACGCCGTGCTGGCCTCCAGCATCGCGGGCTTCCTGCTGGGGCAGGGGTCGACCCGGTCCCAGGACAGCCGGTCGGAGGCGCTGACGGCACAGGTCATGGCGCTGCCCTTCGGCCGGTTCGCCGTCGGCGCGGTGGGCTGCGGCGTGATCGCCGTGGGCCTGTACCAGATCTGGAAGGCGGTGACCCGCCGCTTCACGCAGGAGCTGGCGCTCGGCGCTCTCGCACCGCGGCGGCGCAGGGCCGTCGTCACCGTCGGCGTGCTCGGCATCGGCACCCAGGGCCTGGTCCTGGCCGCCGTCGGCGTCTTCTTCCTCCAGGCCGCGATCGCCTTCGACAAGGACCAGGCGGTCGGGCTGGACGGCGCGCTGCGGGCCTTCTCCCAGACCCCGGCCGGCCCCTGGGCGCTGGTGGCCGTCGCCCTGGGCCTGGCCCTCTACGGCGCCTACTGCTTCTGCCAGGCGCGCTGGCAGCGCTGACCGGAGGACACCGCCCTCCCCCCAGCGCGCCTGGCAGAAGCAGTAGGC
>NZ_QPFC01000758.1:0-5941 GCF_003427465.1 Nocardiopsis sp. TNDT3
ACCCCCAGCTCCTCCGCTCCCACCTCACGGACCGCGGCCGAAACCCCAACCGGAACCAGGGCCGAGACCGGATCCGCGACCGGTGACCGCGCCGACCGCTTCGACTACGACGTCCTGGTCGTGGGCTCGGGCTTCGGCGGTTCGGTGAGCGCCCTGCGCCTCACCGAGAAGGGCTACCGCGTCGGCGTCCTGGAGGCGGGGCGCCGCTTCACGCCCCAGACGCTGCCCTCCTCGTCCTGGGACGTCCGCAACTTCCTGTGGGCGCCCCGGCTCGGTATGTACGGCATCCAGCGCATCCACCTGCTGCGCGACGTGGTGATCCTGGCGGGGGCCGGCGTCGGCGGCGGTTCCCTCAACTACGCCAACACGCTGTACCACCCGCTGGACCCGTTCTTCGAGGACCCGCAGTGGCGGCACATCACCGACTGGAAGTCGGAGCTGGCGCCGTTCTACGACCAGGCCCGCCGCATGCTCGGCGTGCGCACCAACCCCACCGTCACCCCCTCCGACGTGCACATGAAGGCGATCGCCGAGGACATGGGCGTGGGGCACACCTTCCGTCTCACCCCGGTGGGCGTGTGCTTCGGCGACGGACGGGACGGCGACGGCCGCCGGGCCGAGCCCGGCGCGTCCGTGGGGGACCCCTACTTCGGCGGCGCGGGCCCCGACCGGCGTGCCTGCACGGAGTGCGGGGAGTGCATGACCGGATGCCGCCACGGCGCCAAGAACGCCCTGACCGAGAACTACCTGTACTTCGCCGAGCGCGACGGCGCCGAGGTGCACCCGCTGACCACCGTCGAGCGGCTGCGCGAACTGCCGGGCGGCGGCTTCGCCGCCGACACCGTCAGGACCGACGCGCCCCGGCGGCGGTCGAGCGCCCGCACGTTCACCGCCCGCCAGGTGGTCGTGGCCGCCGGGACCTACAACACCCAGACGCTGCTGCACCGCATGCGCGACTCGGGCGCGCTGCCCCGCCTGTCGGCGAGGCTGGGCACGCTCACCCGCACCAACTCCGAGGCTCTCGTCGGCGCGATGACCCGCCGGGTGAGACCGCAGGAGGACCTGACCCGGGGCGTGGCCATCACGTCCTCGATCCACCCGGACGAGAACACCCACATCGAACCGGTCCGCTATGGCAAGGGCTCCAACGCGATGGCGCTGCTCACCGCGATGCAGGTGCCCGGCGGCGGGCGGATCCCGCGCTGGCTGCGGTTCCTGGGGCTGGCGGCGCGCCACCCGGTGGTGTTCGCCCGCAGCCTCTCCGCCCGCCGCTGGTCGGAGCGGACCATCATCGGCCTGGTGATGCAGTCGCTGGACAACTCGCTGACGACGTCGGTGCGGCGGGGGCCGCTGGGCGGGAGGAAGAGGCTGACCTCCCGGCAGGGCCACGGTGAGCCGAACCCGACGTGGATCCCCGCGGGGCAGGACGCGGCCACCCGGCTGGCCGAGCGCATCGACGGCTTTCCCGGGGGCACGGTGGGCGACGTGTTCAACGTCCCGATGACCGCGCACTTCCTGGGCGGCTGCCCGATCGGCGACAGCCCGGAGACCGGGGTCATCGACCCCTACCACCGGCTGTACGGCCACCCGGGCGTCCACGTGGTGGACGGCTCGGCGGTCACCGCGAACCTGGGGGTGAACCCGTCGCTGACCATCACCGCGCAGGCCGAGCGCGCGATGTCGATGTGGCCCAACAAGGGCGAGGAGGACACCCGTCCGGAGCAGGGCGAGCGGTACCGGCGGGTCGGGCCGGTGTTCCCGGCCTCCCCGGCGGTTCCGGCCGGCGCCTTCGCCGAGCTGCGGTTCACCGCCCCGCTCCCGCTCTCGGTGGTGGACTCGGAGGCGCCGTCAGCGGACGCGGCGGCCGTCGGCGGGACGACCGGGGCCGCTGGGGAGACCGGGGCCGATGGGGAGGACGCACGAACGTGAGGCCGGCGCCCCGGGGCCGGTCGTCCACAGGGACGGCGGGCGCCCCGGCGGCACCGGGGAACCGCTCCCGGGCGTGTTCGGTGGATCTTGTCGGGTGGGCCGGTCGGGCCGTGCGCCTAGCCGGATGGGGAGCCGCAGATTCGGGACTCGGGGTCCACCGAACACGCTTTAGCAAACCGCGCGGCTCCGCGCAAGAGGCCACTACCTCAGCGCGGACCGGCCGCCGTACTCATGCGCCCGCGACCGCACGCGCCGAAGATGGGGTCGTGACGAACAAACCGCACATGCTCGCGCTCGGCGCCCTCGCCTTCCTCGGCTTCGCGGTCACCGCCTGTGCACCCGAACCCGGGACCGTCCAGGCCGAGGCGACCGAGCAGGACGCCCTCCCTCCCCTGGGAGCCGACGGGCAGGCGCCCTCCGAGGACCTGTCCCTGGAGGAGGCCGCGCCCTTCCTGGAGGCCCAGGGGTACTTCCCCGCCGAGGGCGACCTCAACGGCTACGAGGTCGGTTACCTGCCCGACGACGTCGGGGGCACCCCCTACGACCTGGACCACACCGCCCTGGCCGCCGCGCAGGGCCACGTCGTCCCCGACCTGCACGAGGTCGAGCGCTCGTGGCTGGCCGACACCGTCCAGGTGGACTACCTGGTCGACGACAACGACCAGGTGATGCCCGAACGCGAGGCCGTCGCCGTCTCCGCCCTGTACGTCTCCGTCATGCGGCGCGACGACCTCGCCGACGCCGACGCCTACTACGAACTCCTCGGCTCCACACTCGAAGAGGAGTTCCCCGACTCGCCCGCCCGCGAACTCCCCGACGGCGACGGCCACTACAACGGCTCGACCGCGGTCTTCTGCCCCGAGCCCGGCGTGATCGTCTGGCTCTCCTACGTGGACGACGCCTACTGGGAGGAAGTGGAGGCGAGCGAGGACCTGACCGCCGAGGGCGACCCCGGGGAGGTCCTGCGGATCGTCGAGGGGATCATCCCCGCCTGAACCCGCGGGCGGGCGGGGGAGGCGGATCCCCGCCCGCGGTCCCGGCCGGCGCCTTCGCCGAACTGCGGTTCACCACCCCGCTCCCGCTCACGGTGGTGGACCCGGGGTCGCCTTCGGGGGACGCGAGAGTGGACCCGGAGACGTCTTCGGGGGATGCGGCAGTGGACCAGGAGCCGCAGCCGGAGGACGCGGTGGCCGACGAGCGCGCCGAAGGCCTCCAGGCGCACCCCCGTCAGCCCTTCGGCGGCGCCGCCGCGCCCCCTCCGACGCCCTCCTTGTCCAGGTACTCCATCGCCAGGGCGAAGTGCTCCCCCATGACGTTGGTGAGGTTCTCCGCCATCGCCTGCGCCAGCACCGCGTCCACGGCCTGCTGCGCGAGCGGGCGCACCCGGCGGATCAGCTCGGCCATCTCGGCGGTCTCCTCGCTGCGGACCACCGTGCCGGGCGCGTACTCGGCGATGATGTGGTCGGCGACCAGGCGGACCATGTGCTCGGCGACGTGGCCGACCTTGTCGCGCAGGTTCTCCGCTATGTCGAGCACCGAGTCCACGGTCATGCCCAGCTTCACCAGCTCCACCCCGGCGTGCAGCAGCCGCGGGCTGGGCACCCGGAAGCGCAGCCCGTCGCGTTCGAGCACGCCCAGGTCCAGGGAGCGCTTCACCGTGCGGGGGGTGACGCCGTGGCCGAAGAGTTCGCGCAGGTCGCCCATGGTCAGGTAGCCGGCGATCTCGTCGCTCCAGGCGTCCCCTATGGCCGATTCGAAGCCCAGGATGTCGGAGAGGTCCCCTCCGCGCTCCCACACCCGGAACATCTCGCCGATGTTGGCGAAGGTGTAACCGCGCCGGAGCAGTTGGCCGATCAGCCGCAGACGCGCCAGGTGCGCCTCGGAGTAGATGCCCACGCGGCCCTCCCGGCGGGGAGGCGCGAGCAGGCCACGGTCCTGGTACACCCGGACGTTGCGCACCGTCGTGTCGGCGAGCCGGGCGAGTTCGTCAATGCGGTATTCGGCCATGGGTCCAGCCTAGGGACAACCGCGAACCTTACTCGTCAGTAAATTTCCCGCGTCACCCCATTGCATTGTGACAATGCCCGTTGTAACGTTCCGGCAGGAACTGTGGAGGAGATCACATGAGGACCCCCCTGCCGCGTCACCTGCGACGACTGCCCGGCCAGAACGCCCTCGTCACCGGCGCCTCCGGCGCGTTCGGCAGCGCCACGGTGGCCGTCCTCCGCCACCTCGGTGTGAACGTGGTCGGCATCGACCGCAAGCCCGCCCCCGGAGTCGTCGGCTGCGACATCACCGACGACGCACAGGTGCGCGAGGGGGTCGCCGAGGCCCTGGACCGGCTCGACGGACGCCTGGACCTGCTGATCCACTACGCGGGCGTCGGACCGGCCGTGGACATCGGCCAGGCCCCGGACGTCCACGTGCACCAGGCGCTGGAGGTCAACCTGCTGGGCACCTGGCGGGTCACCGCCGCCGCGATGCCCGCGCTGCTGCGCAGCAGGGGACGCGTCCTCGTCACCGCCTCGCTCCTGGCGAACCTGTCCCTGCCCTTCGCCGGGGCCTACACGGTCTCCAAGAGGGCGCTGACCGCCTACGCCGACTGCCTGCGCGCCGAGTACGGCTCGCACATCGGCGTCACCACCGTCCACCCCGGCTACGTCGACACCCCGATCCACAACAGCTCCCGGGCCACCGGGGTCGCCCTCGACGGCCTCGTCCCCGCCGAGAGCGCGCGCGACACCGTCATGGCGGTGGTCCGCGCGGCCGGGGCCAGGTACGCCCGCCGCGACACCGCCTCCACCGCGCTCGGCACCGCCGGGCTCCACCTGTTCCGGCACTTCCCCGGCACCACCGAACAGATCGTGTCGCTCCAGGTGGGCCTGCTCCTGTCGGACGGCGCCTTCGGCGACGCGGAGATCGCCCGGGGACTCCACTCGCGGCACGCCAACCCCCTGGTCCGGCCGGACGCGTCCTGAGGAGGAACACACAGATGACCGCTGAGATCACCGCCAAGCCCAAGATCACCGACCGCGAGGACATCGCCAAGCGCCTGCTGCGCGGCTCGGCCAAGGCCTCCTTCGACCCGCTCGTCGAGATCGACTGGGACGCCCCCGTGGACAAGGACATGTGGGCGATCCGCCCCGAGCGCCTCTCGCTGTACGGCACCTACCTGTGGGACCGGCTCACCGAGGAGCAGCGCAAGGAGCTCTCCCGGCTGGAGATCGCCAGCGTCGCCACCATCGGCATCTGGTTCGAGACCATCCTCATGCAGATGCTGGTCCGCCACGCCTACCACCACGACCCCAGCACCAACCACGTCCAGTACGCCTACACCGAGATCGCCGACGAGTGCCGCCACACGGTGATGTTCGCCAAGATGGTGGGCAAGCTCGGCTGGCAGACGCACAAGCTCGACCCCGTCGCCTTCCACCTCGGCAACCTCTTCAAGACCATCGCGCACGGCCCGCTGATCTTCGCCGGGGCGCTGTTCGTCGAGGAGGTCCTCGACCAGCTCCAGCGCGAGGCGGTGCCCGACGAGCAGATCCTGCCGCTGGTGCGCTCGGTCTCGCGCATCCACGTGGTGGAGGAGGCGCGGCACATGCGCTACGCCCGCGAGGAGTTCCAGCGCGACTGGGCCACGCGCGGCCCGCTCAACCGGGCCTACAGCCGGATCATCCTCGGCCTGGTCACCTACTACTCGGCCACCCGGCTGATCAACCCCAAGGTGTACGCGCAGGTCGGACTCGACCCCCGCGAGGCCTCCCGGGTCGCCCGCGACAACCCCCACTGGATCGGCACCAAGACCTGGGCCGCCCGCAAGGTGGTGAGCACCCTGGACACCGCCGGTGCCATCACCGGCCTGGGCCGCTACTTCTGGAAGAAGGCCGGCCTGCTCGGTTGACCCTGCCACTCCCCGGCCGCGGACGTCTCTCCTGTCGACACCCCGCGGCCGGGCCCCCTCGGGGGAACGGGCCCGCTCCCCGTCCGCCCCCGAACCCGCAGGCCGCGG
>NZ_QPFC01000759.1:0-10076 GCF_003427465.1 Nocardiopsis sp. TNDT3
GCCATCGCCCAGGAGCTGGGCCCGGGACAGCCCCCGCAGGAGGCCGAGGACGGCGGCGGGGTTGCCGTGGGCGGCGCGGACCAGGGCGGAGCGCACGGCGGAGGCCGGGGTGACCGGGGCCCTGTCGGTGAGGATGTCGTGGACCGCCCGCTCCTCCAGTGGCGCGAGCGGGAGTTCGGTGACACCGGGGACGAGGGCGTCGGGAGGGGGCTCGGCGTCGGCCTCGGGCACGCGGGCCCCGGCGGGCTTGCCGCGGCCCTCGCGCGCGGTGAGGACGGCGGCGACGGGGGTTCCGGCGAGGCGCCGCGCGACGAAGGCCAGGGCGTCCAGCGAGGGCGCGTCGAGCCGGTCGGCGTCGTCCACGCACAGCAGGAGGGGGCGGTCGGCCGCGGCGCGGGAGAGCAGTTCGACCAGGCCGGTGTAGAGGGCGAGCCGGTCGGCGTCGGCGACCGCTCCCCGGGTCAGGGCGTCGCGGAGCAGGCCGCGCCGGGGCTCGGGAAGGCGCTCGGTCTCCTCCGCGAGGGGGCGGAGGAGGCGCTGGAGCCCGGCCAGGGGCAGGTCCGCCTCGTCGGCGACCCCGTCCGCGCGGAGCACGGTGAAACCACCCGCGGACCCGCTCAGGTGCTCCAGGAGCGCCGTCTTGCCGCGCCCGGGGCCTCCGGAGAGGAGCAGGGAGGCGCCCCGGCGGGACCGCGCGTCGTCCAGGGCGTCGGAGAGGGCCCGCTGCTCCGTGTCGCGACCCCGGAGGCGGGTGACGGGGGGTTGTGTGTTCCTGCCAGTCACGTGCACACATTCGCACAGCGGGCCCCCGACGCGGCAGGTGCGGGCGACCACACTGGTCGTTTCACCGATGCTCACCCGGAGTCGCACGCGACGTGCGTGACGGGCCTGGGTTGGGGTACTCGCGGTACTCACGGGACGGGTGCGCGGGCAGGGCATCACGGTGCCCACCTGGGTTTCCGTGGTCGGGGGAAGTGACGGGGCTCACCCTTCCGGGGGGGTCCCGCGCCGCCCCGGCTCCCACGCGGGCCGGGAGCAGGGTTATCAAGCCGTAACGTGCGCGCAACGACACACCCGCGATACCGGCAAACGGGACAAAAGATCACATGGATAGCTTTTTATCTTCTTCAGGACACTGTCGCGACCGCCCCCGACGGGGATATCCAGTCCGGGACGCCCCGTGAGGGAGCGCCCCTACGGCAGGGAGGGACCGACGCCCATGGAGAACCGCTCCACGGCAGCACACGACACGCGGCGGCCGGTGTCCGCCGGCACCCGCACCGGCAACCGCACCGTGCCCCCGACCTTCGGCGTCGAGGAGGAGTTCTTCGTCGTCGACCCCGGCACCCGCCTCATCCTGTCGCGGGCGCCCGAGGTGCTCGCCAACACCCGCGTCCTGGGCGACCACCTGTGCGGTGAGTTCTCCCGCGCGCAGGTGGAGGCCAACAGCCCGGTGTGCGACGACGCGGGCGAGGCCCTGCGCTTCCTGCGCGCGGCGCGCGGGGAGCTGGACCGCGCCGCGGGCGCGGCCGGGCTCGCCGTCGTCGCCTCCGGCACCGCCGTCCTGGGCGATCCGGCCTCGGTGGGGACCAGTGAGGGGCGCCGCTACGCCGACATCACCGCGCACTTCGGCGCGCTGCGCGAGTCGCACGTGGTGTGCGGCTGCCACGTGCACGTGGGCGTCCCCGACCGGGAGACCGCCGTGGCCGTGGGCAACCACCTGCGCCGGTGGCTGCCGTTCCTGGTGGCGCTGTCGGCGAACTCGCCGTTCCACGCCGGACGCGACACCGGCTACTCCAGCTGGCGCACGGTCGCCTGGAACCGGCTGCCCTCGGCCGGCCCTCCCCCGTTCCTGCGCTCCCTGGCCGAGCACGAGCAGGCGGTGCGGGCGCTCTCCGACTCCGGGGCGATCCTGGACCGGCGGATGGTCTACTGGGACGTCCGCCTCTCCGACCACCTGCCCACGCTGGAGATCCGGGTGAGCGACGTGGCCGCCACCGCCGAGGAGGCGCTGCTGCTGGCCCTGCTGGTCCGCGGCCTGACCGGTCGCGCGCTCGCCGACGTGCTCTACGGGGTCCCCGCGCCCGCCATCCCCGACCAGGCGCTGCGGGCCGCCGTGTGGCGGGCCGCCCGGGACGGGTTGGAGGGCGTGGTGCCCGACCCGCTGACCGGTGAGGCGCTGCCCGGGCACGCGGCCGCCGAACGGCTGCTGCACGCCGCGATGCCCGGCCTACTGGCCAACGGCGACGCCGACCTGGCCTCCTCGCTGCTCGGCCGGGTGCGGGCGGCCGGGAGCGGGGCCGCCCGCCAGCGCGCGGTGTACGCCCGGCGGGGCAGACTCGCCGACGTGGTGGACCACCTCGTGGTCCAGACGAGGGAGGGCCTCGTCTGAGGAGGGCGGGCCGCCGTTGTCCACAGGGGCTACCGCCCGCCCCGGATCCGCGGTTTCCTGGATACGGGGGTCCCCAGGGCCCTCCCACGTCGTGCTGCCCGCGTCCGGCCACCGGCTCCGGCAGCCCCGCCCGGCAACCGCTCCCGGAGGCCGCTCGGAGCGCCCGAAGGCGGCCGGGACCACCACTGCACCCCGGAACGCCCGAAGGCAGCCGGGACCACCGCTGCGCCCCGGAGCGCCCCAAGGCGGCCGGGGCTACCGCCGGGCCAGCTCCCCCGGGCTTCCCGGGTCCCCGGGGCTCCCGTCCACGCCCGCCACCTCGGCCATGGTGGGCGGGTTCGCCCCCTCCCGGGTCACCGTGACCGCGGCGACCGAGACCGCGAACCCCAGCAGGGCCTCCAGGTCCGCCTCGTCCAGTCCGGCGAGGCGGGCCCGCGGGTCCTCCCCCAGCCGGTCGTGACGGTCCAGCCAGTTCAGCAGGGCGCCCATGAAGGAGTCGCCCGCGCCCACGGTGTCGGCCACCTCGGTCCTGGGCGCGGCCACCGCCACCTCCTCGCCCCGGCAGACCGCCAGGGCCCCGTCGGCGCCCATGGTCACCACCACCAGCACCGGGCCCAGCGCGGCGACGGCGTGGGCCGCCCGGACCGGGGACAGGTCCGGGTACAGGAACGCCAGGTCCTCGTCGCTCGCCTTCACCAGGTGCGCCTGCGCGGCGTGGCGCAGGGCCAGCGCCCGCGCGGTGACGGGGTCGCCGATGACGTCGTGGCGGATGTTGGGGTCCAGGGTGAGCGTCACCCGCCCGCGCCCGTGCTCGCGGCGCAGCATCGCCTCGATCAGGGTGGCGCCGGGCTCGCGGAACAGCGCTATCGACGCGGCGTGCAGCGCGCGGACCCCCGGTTCCAGCTCCTCGGGCAGCTCCCCCGTCCGCCAGCGCCAGTCGGCGGCGTCGTCCATGCGGAAGTCGTAGCGGGCCGACCCGTCCCGGCCGAGCGTGGCCAGGGCCAGCGCCGTCGGCTCCCGGGCCGGGAGCAGTCCCGCCGGGTCCAGCCCCTCCCCGAGCAGGCGCTCGCGGATCAGCTCGCCGAAGCCGTCCGCGCCGATCCGCGCGAGCAGCCGCGTGGGCGTGCCCAGCCGGGCCGCCGCCACCGCCGTGTTGGCCGGACCGCCGCCGGGCGCCGCCTTGAGCACGTCGGGGCCGTGGGACGTGGGCAATAGGTCCATGACGTTCTCGCCCACCACGACGAGGCGGGGGGAGGACCCGGCCCCCGCGGTCCCTCCGGCCGGGGCGCCCTGCGCGTCCCCTGTGTTGTCGGCGGTCACGCGTTTCCTCCGGAGTCGTGGTCGGTGCCGGGCAGGAGGGCGGCCGCGATGGAGGCCGACAGCCCGATCTGGGGCAGGAGTGCCGCCTGGTAGGCGTGGTAGACGTCCGGTTTGCCCGGCCACACGCTCGCGGCCGGGCGGTTGTCCGGGTCCAGTTCGTGGTGCCAGCTGCCGCGTTCGCGGTCCACGTGGTACCGGTCGGCGTAGGCCCACCAGCGTTCGTGCAGGTCGGCGTAGGTGGCCACGCCGGTGTGCTCCCCCAGCGCCCAGGCTGCCATGGCGGCCTCGGCCACCACCCAGTGCATGCGCTCGCGCACGACCGGCCGGTCCTGCCAGTCGAGGGTGTAGACGAACCCCTCGGCGCCGTCGACGGCCCAGCCGCGCCGGACGGCGTGGTCGAACAGCGCCTCGGCGTCGGTGCGCAGCCACGCGGGGACGGGGTCGCCCGCACGGCTCAGCGCGACCTCCAGGTGGACCAGCAGGCGCGCCCATTCGAGCAGGTGGCCGGTGGTGCTCCCGAAGGGCCGGAAGGGGTGGTCGGGCCGGTCCCGGTTGTAGTCCGGGACGGGCTTCCAGTCGGAGGTGAAGTGCTCGGGCAGGCGCCAGTCGTGCTCGGCGGCCACGCCGTGGATCAGGCGCTCGGCGACGGAGAGCGCGCGGCGGGCCCACACGGCGTCGCCGGTGGCGTCGGCCGCGGCCAGGAAGGCCTCCACGGCGTGCATGTTGCTGTTGGCGCCCCGGTAGTCCTCGGTGGCGGTCCACCCGCTGTCCCAGCTCTCGCGCAGGGCGCCCGCGGACTCCTCCCAGAAGCGCTCCTCGACGACCCGCAGCGCGTCGTCGAGCAGCTCACGCGCTCCCGGGCGACCGGCGAGGGTGGCGCTGGAGGCGGCCAGGACCACGAACCCGTGCTCGTAGGCCGACTTGCGCGGCAGCTTATGGGAGCGCTCCCGGGGAGTGTTCCCCCCGGTGTCGTCCGGCACCCGGTCGAACCAGCCGCCGTCCCGGGCGTCGCGCAGGGGGCCCGTCGCCAGGGACGCCACACCGTGGTCGGCCAGCCGTCCGGCGTCGGCCTCCCCCCGCAGGTGGGCCAGGGAGAACACGTGCGTCATCCGCGCGGTGATCCAGGCGGCGGCGGGCCGGTCCCGCTCCACACGCCCGTCCGCGTCGAGCCAGCCGAAGCCGTCGGACACGGCGGATCCCGCGGCGAAGCCGTACAGCCGCCGCTCCTCCTCGCGCAGCCACTCGGGCAGGCCCGGGGCCGGTCGTGTCGATGGTGTCAATCCACTGCCTCCTCAAGGCGTCGGTGAGCGGGTCCACGGTATCCCGCGAACTCGACACCGCGGTAGACCGGGGAGCCCGGTCAACAGAACACACCATCGTTCCCGGGACAGAACATTCCGGACACGCGGCTCCGGAGGGCACGCGGCTCCGGAGGAAGGCCGAAAAACCGGGTGCGCCGCCCCACCCCTTCTGCCAGAGTCGCCCCGGCACCGCCCGGACCCGCGGCGGGGCCGGCTCCCCGTCCGTCCACGGCAGAAGGCAGGCCCGCCATGGCCCACTCCGGCCCCTCCCCCGAACACCCCGGCCGGGACGCCCTGTCCCGCGACCCCCTGCCCCTGCGCGGCAGGACCGCCCTGGTCACCGGCGCGAGCAGGCGCGGCGGCATCGGCTACGCCGTCGCCCGCCGCCTCGCCGCGTACGGCGCCTCGGTGATGGTCCACCACCACCAGCCGCACGACGCGGAGCTGCCCTGGGGCAGCGACGACCTCACCGCCGTGCTCGACGGCGTGCGCGAGGTGCTCGGCGACCCCGCCGCCCGCGTGGCCGACGTCGGCGCGGACATGGCCGACCCCGACGCGCCCCGGCGGGTGGTGGAGGCGACCGTGGCCGAGTTCGGGCACCTGGACGTCCTGGTGGCCAACCACGCGCGCAACGGCGGCGACGCGACGCTGGCCGAAGTGACCCTGGAGATGCTCGACGGGCACTGGGCGGTCGACGCCCGCGCGCCGATCCTGCTCGCCCAGGCCTTCGCGGCGCGGCACGACGGTCGCCCCGGAGGCCGGGTGCTGTTCATGACCTCCGGGCAGATCCGCGGGGCGATGCCCGGCGAGGTGGCGTACGCGTCGGCCAAGGCGGTCCTGGCCCAGATCACCCCGACCGTCGCCGCCGAGCTGGGCCCGCGCGGCATCACCGTGAACGCCGTCGACCCCGGCCCGGTGCAGACCGGCTACATCGACGGGGACCTCATGCGCCGCGTCCTGCCCGGCTTCCCGGCCGGGCGGGTGGGCCTGCCCGACGACCCGGCCAGGCTGCTGGCCTGGCTGACCACCGACGAGGCCTCGTGGGTGACCGGCCAGGTGATCAGCACCGACGGCGGTTTCAGCTGCTAGGGGTCCGGGCTCAGTCCGGGGGACCGGGTTTGGTCACCCGCCCGGCCGCGTTGCGCGCGGCGGCCTTGGCGCTCCCCAGGTCGGCGGCGCGGCAGGTCCACCGGACGTGCTCGGCGGCCGTGACCGGGTCGTCGGCCATGGGGATGTGCCCGCTGCCGATCAGCGAGACCATGCGCGCGTTGGGCACCCGGTGGTGGGCGTGCGCGGCGCTGGACGGCAGCAGCGTCCGGTCGCGGTCGCCCCAGGCGATGGTGACCGGGCACTCGATCGGCCGTGCCGTGAAGACGTACTCGGCGATGCGCGGCACGAGCCGGATGTAGGGCGAGCCCTGCTGGAGGCCCCGGACGCTGAACCGGGTCGCCTTGGCCTCGGGCGTCGAGGGGTCGCCGCGCAGCGCGATCCGCGCGGCCGTCCTGGCCGGGGCGGTGTTGGCCAGGCGCTCCTTGACCGGCATCGGGACGCGCGCGGCCAGGCGGGAGAGCGCGCCGACCCCGCGTATCGCGCACCGGGCGAGCCTGTCGGAGAACCCCGCCGGGGAGAACACCGTCACGGACGCGGCCAGGCCCCGGACCCCCAGTTCGAGGGCGATCGATCCGCCGAGCGAGTTGCCCGCCAGGTGCGGGCGCTCCAGCCCGTGCAGGCGGCAGAACGCCTCGATGTCGTCGGTCAGGGTGAGGACGTCGTAGGGCTCGTCGGGGCCGGGCCCCGGTGAGGCGCCGAACCCCGGCAGGTCCACGCAGACGACGCGGTAGTCGGCGGAGAGCCGCCGCATCACGGCGGTCCAGCTCTGGCGGCGGTCCCCGAGTCCGTGGAGGAGGACCAGGGGGCGGCCGCTCCCCCGTTCTTCGAAGGCGATACGTGTCGGGTCCATGTCCTTCGGTCTACCCGATACGGGGACCGGTAGCGCCCCTGGCTCGCGGGCACCGGGGCGTGCGGCCGGGCCGGGCGCCGCGAACGGGGGCGCCCCGGCCCGGCCGCGAGGCGGTCAGCTCCTCCGGGGAGCCCGAGTCAGCACGACGCCCGACAGCACCGCGAGCAGTCCGAGCACCGGTCCCATGCCGAGCCCCAGGCCGGACACCGTCAGCAGCAGCATCCCGCCGCCGACCAGCGCCGCGGCGGCCAGGACGCGGACCATGCCCGGGGAACCGCTCAGCACCTTCGGCGGGTTCTCGAACCGCACCGCCCAGTGCGCCAGCGGCACGATCAGGGGCACCAGGACCACCAGCCCCAGCACGCCCCACAGCACCCACAGGCCCGTCAGCGGCTCGGGGGTGTCGATCCCCAGGCCGAACACCAGCACGCCCGCCACCACGCTGAGCGGCAGCATGTGCCACAGGTAGACCGTCATCAGCTGCGGGCAGATCCGGTCCAGCAGACGCGCCGGGCCCGGGCGCTCGGACCAGGCGCTGATCCGCTCGCGCAGCAGCACCGCGACGCCGATCTGCAGCGCGCCCATGGCGGCGAGCACCAGGGTGGGCGGGGACACGTTGGAGGACTCCGTGGCGAACACGCCCGTCATGTTGAGCGAGTAGGGGCCGAACGTCGTCAGGGCCAGCGCGGCGGCCGCGCCGCCCGCCACCATCCCCGCGGCGTAGCGCAGGCGGATCGTCCCCGTCGCGTAGCGGAACCCCAGCTGGTGCACGCCCAGCCACACGAAGGCCACGTTGAGGTAGCCGACCCAGTCCGCGCCGGTGGAGAAGCGGGTCAGGTCCACGGCCGCGGCGGCGGCCAGCAGGGCGATCGGGACCCACCAGCCGAAGAGCTCCTGGGCCCGGAACAGCAGCGGGGTGGACACGACCACCAGCACGTACACGGCGAGGAACCACAGCACCATGCCCGCGGCCTCGGCGCCCACCAGGACGGCCTGGGCCGGTGCGCCGCCCAGGACCAGCAGGTGGGAGGCGACGATCCACAGGGCCGCCAGCGGCACCACCGGCCAGGCGAGTCTGCGCAGTCTGCGCGCGAACCAGTCCGAGGCGGACATGCCCCGGCCCGAGGCCGAGCGCCAGCTGATCAGGTTGGCCGCGCCCCCGACGAAGAAGATCAGCGGCATGACCTGGACGACCCACGTCAGCACGAAGCCGCCCTCGGTGGACAGGACGCTGCCCGCCTCGAGGGACCCGGGCTCGTGGACGAGGACCGGCAGCCACCAGTGCTGCATGACCACCAGGGCCATCACGAACAGCCGGATGACGTCCAGGAACCTGTCCCTGCCCGCCCCGGGCCGCGGTGTCCGCGGAGAGGGCAGGAGGACGGTACTGGAGGCGTACGCCGACGACGTGCCTCCGCCTTCGTTCTCGACGGTCACGGTCATCGGTCGCTCCTTGGTCTACCCCGTACGCGTGTGCGTCCCCGGACGCGGTGGTGCGCGGGGGGCCGTGTGGCCGGGATCAGGGGGTGGCGACGCGTTCTCGAACGCGCCCGGTGGCGTGGCCGCGTCAGCTCAACTGTCGGCGACGCGTGGTAAACGAGAGTAGGTCCGGCCGGGTGGTGGCCGCGATGGATCTGGCGCCCCTCTCCGAGGGGCGGTTGGCCCGACCATGGAAGGTGGTGCCTGCACCACCGCGCGTCAGCGCACGGCGGATCGGGGACCGTTCTCCCCCGGGCGGAGGGCGCGGAAGCGCCGAACGTGCTCCGGGAAGTCCGAGGGAGTTCCCGCACACGGTACCCCGCGAGACGGCGTGCACGAAACCCTTGGGGAAGGTCCGTGTGCGGAGACGGAACAGCTGTCCGGAGCGGTCGGGCCGTGCGGCACCGGCGTGAGGACCCCGGGCACGAGCGGAAACGGCGGCTGGGGCGTCAGCGGAGCCGACACCCTGAGCGGAGGCGGGACCGGCGCCCCGTGCGGGCCCGCTCCGGCCCTGTGACCGGGAAGTCCACCGGCCCGGCCGCGTACGCCGTGGTCTTGTACCCGCGGCGGGTCCGGAGCGTCGAACCCCGCTGCGGGTACAGGACCACCGCGGGTCAGAACCCCTCGCGTCACACAGGCGACGTTTCCGGTCGCGGTGTCAGGGAGCGGTGGGCAGCGCGCGCTTGTGGGCGGTGACGCGGTACCGGTCGACCAGCGCGGTCTCCACGTGCCCGGGCACCGGCAGGCCCTCCAGGAAGTCGTCGATCTGGTCGTAGGTCAGGCCGAGCGCCTCCTCGTCCGGCTTCTGCGGGGAGAGCGTCTCCAGGTCGGCGGTGGGCACCTTGCGCACCAGGTCCTCCGGAGCGCCCAGCTCGGCGGCGACCGCGCGCACCCGGCGCTTGGTCAGCCCGGTCAGCGGCACGAGGTCCGCGCCGCCGTCGCCGTACTTGGTGAAGAAGCCGGTGACCGCCTCGGCCGCGTGGTCGGTGCCGACCACCAGTCCGCGCAGGCCGCCCGCGACCGCGTACTGGGCGATCATCCGCTGCCGCGCCTTGACGTTGCCGAGGACGAAGTCCGCCGAGGACTCGCTGGCGTAGGTCATCCCGGCGGCGGCCAGGGAGTCGGCCATGGCGTCGCTGGCGGGCCCGACGTCCACGGTGAGGCAGCGCTCGGGGGCCGTGAACTCGACGGAGCGGGCCGCGTCCTCCTCGTCCTTCTGCTCGCCGTAGGGCAGTCGCATGGCGACGTACTCGCACTCGTGTCCGTTCTCGCGGGCCCGGTCCACCGCCAGGCGGCACAGGCGTCCGGCCGTGAGCGAGTCCACGCCGCCGCTGATGCCCAGGACCAGCGCGGTGGAGCCGGTGCTGATCAGCCGCTCGGCGAGGAAGGCCACACGGCGTTCGATCTCGACGCGCGCGTCGAAGTGCTCGGGCACTGCGAGGTCGCGGATGATCTCGCGACGGGCCTGGCTCAGCTCGGTGTCGGTCACTGCGGTCCCCCGTGGGTGTGGTGCGTGTGCCCGCCGATTATCGCCTGTCCCGTGTTCGGGGACGAGTCCGGGGAGCGTCCGGGACCGGAAGCGGCGGTGGAGGGGCGCGGTCTCGGAGCCGGGGGAAGGGAACGC
>NZ_QPFC01000760.1:0-3117 GCF_003427465.1 Nocardiopsis sp. TNDT3
GGGTAGGGGCGGGGGAGGGTGGAAGGGCGCGCCCGGCGGGTTACTGCCAGAGGTCGGCGATGCCGCCCAGGGAGCCGATGGCCATGTACACGGTGAGCGCCCAGGCGGCGACGCCGATGACGATCAGCCAGCGCGGGTAGCGGTACCCGCCCAGCAGGTCGCCGGAGCGGCGGGCCGCGACCCACAGCAGGATGCCGAGGCCCACCGGCAGGATCACGCCGTTGAGGGCTCCGGCCAGGATCAGCAGCGTGTTCGGAGCCTGCCCGGACAGCAGCAGGATCGCCAGCGAGACACCGATGAAGACGGTGACCAGGAGGCCCCGGCGCTTCTCCAACCACGGGTGGAAGGTCGTGACGAAGGAGATCGAGGTGTAGGAGGCGCCGATGACGGAGCTGACCGCCGCGGCCCACAGGATGACGCCGAACAGGCGCACACCGGCCTCGCCCGCGGCCTGGCGGAAGGCCTCGGCGGAGGGGTTGGCGGACGCCAGGATGTCGGCGCCGCCCGCGACGACGCCGAGGATGGCCAGGAACAGCACCACGCGCATGACACCGGTGACGATGATGCCGGTCACGGAGGTCTGCGTGATGGCGCGGACGTTCTCGCGCCCGCCCTGACCCGCCTCGACGAGTCGGTGCACGCCCGCGTAGGTGATGTAGCCGCCGACGGTGCCGCCGATGATGGTGACGGTGGCCAGGAAGACGTCCGCGCCGAACCGCTCGGGCAGGACGGCCTGGCGCAGGGCCTCGCCGACCGGGGGCTGGGACACGAAGGCCACGTAGACGGTCAGCGCGATCATGGCCACGCCCAGCACGACCAGGATCCGGTCCAGGGCCACGCCCAGCCTCTTGACGGCCAGGATGACCACGGCCAGCACCGCGGACAGGACGGCGCCGAGCCGGGTGTCGAACCCGACCATGGCGTTCAGGCCCAGGCCGGTGCCCGCGAGGTTGCCGACGTTGAAGATCAGGCCGCCGAAGACGATGAGCGCGGCCAGCAGGTAGCCCGCGCCGGGGACGACCTTGTTGGCCAGGTCCTGGGCGCGGGTGTTGGCGACGCCGATGACGCGCCAGATGTTCAGCTGGACCGCGATGTCGACCAGGATCGAGATGAGGATGGCGACCGCGAAGGTCGCGCCCAGCTCGGCGGTGAACGTGGTGGTCTGGGTGATGAAGCCGGGGCCGATGGCGCTGGTGGCCATGAGGAACATCGCACCGAGCAGGCTGCTGCTGATCGCGATCCGCCCGACACGGGGGCGCACCTTCGTGGGTGCGGGGGGTGTGTCACCCATGGGTCACTCCAAGGGGTCCGATGTGGGTCGGTGACGCGATAACCGACCGCGCCATCGTTGGATTGTTGAACGATACTTCAATCCAACGAGACGGGTAAAGAGCCGGTATGCAAAAAACCCAGGTCACCTGGGTTGCAGAAGTATCTCTTCGCCCCGCCCTGCCCAGGAGCGTCATCGGAGGAACCCCCGGAATGCGCGTCCGCGAGCCCGTGGACGAAGCCGCGCCGGACCGTGCGCGTCCTCGCCCGAGGGCCCGCGGAAGCCGCGCGGAAGGCTCAGCCGCCCGGAAGCCCCGCGGAAACCGCACGGAAACCGCACAGGAACGCGCGCCCCCGCCCGGAACTCACCGGACGCGCGGAGGGCTCACCCGCGAGCCGCGCGGGGGCCGGTCAGTGGCGGTGGAGCCGCGCGGTGGCGGGGTGGAGCGGATGCGCCGTGCACGCGAGGCGGTGCGGCGGGGAACCCGTGTGGGAACCCGTTCGGGGACCGCGCCACGGTCCACCGGTCCGATGAACCGACTTCTGTGGGCTCCCCGCTCTCCCGGGAGTGCTCCGCGTCGGTGACAATGAAGTAACAGACGCCAGTCCCCTTAAGGAGCACCTGTGACGGCCACGGACGCCCGCACCGACCGGACCAGCGGCCGCACGCGCCTCCTCCCCCCGCTGCCCACGCAGGCCGAGCGGGTCGCGGAGCTGCTCCGCGAGTCCCTCATCGACGGCGTGTACCCGCCGGGACAGCGCCTGTCGGAGGAGCGGCTGTGCGAGGAGCTCGGAGTATCCCGCAACACCCTGCGCGAGGCGTTCCGGCTGCTGGTGCGCGAGCGGCTGCTGGTGCACCAGATGCACCGGGGAGTGTTCGTCGGCCTGCCGACCAGCGAGGACGTCCGAGACCTGTTCAAGGCGCGCCGCTCCCTGGAGCTCCCCGCGCTGCGGGGCGCGGCGGACCCGGACGAGGAGGCGGTCCGGCTGGTCGGGGCGGCCGTGGACGAGGGCGAGGCCGCGCGCGGACGCGAGGACTGGTGGCGGATGGGGACGGCGAACATGCGTTTCCACCAGGCCGTGGCCGGTCTGGCCGGGAGCGCGCGGGTGAACGAGTTCATGAGCCAGGTGCTGGCCGAGACCCGGCTGGTGTTCCACGTGATGGACGCGCCCCGGGAGTTCCACGCTCCGTACCTGGACTGGAACCGCAGGATCCACACCCTGCTGGCCTCCGGGGACGCGTCCGGGGCGGCGGACGAGCTGACGACCTACCTGGAGACCTCCGAGAACCAGCTGGTCACCGCGTTCACCGCCATGGAACAGCAGCGGAACTGACCGCGGGGCGGGCGCCGGGACGGATCGGGCGGCGGCACAGGCCAGGGGTCGGGGACGGGTCGGGTCAGGAGGCGCCGTCCGCCTGGACGGACGTGACCGTGAGCTGGTCGCCGGGCACGTCCGGATCGGCGCAGCCGCGGCCCTGCGCCGCGACGAAGACCGACCCCGTGTTCCGGGGAGGGTAGACGCGCAGACCCCGGGTGTCGGTGGGGTCGCACTCGTCCTCGTCGTAGTCGGCGACCCGGGTGAACCCCACGGTGGCCGAGGCGGTGTCTCCCGGTCGGAGGGTCACGGCGGGACCCGGTCCGCCCTCGCGCGCGGCGGCGGCGCCGACCTGGTCGCCGTCCTCCTCGGTGACGTAGGAGACTCCGGGGTGGCCCCCGATCACGCACGGGGCGTCTGCGGTGTTGGTGAACTCCAGGGGCCGGTAGACCGTCCCGGCCGCTCCCTCGGCCCGCCCGAGAGCGACTTCCAGGTCGCCCGAGCCGCAGACGCTCGCGCTGTCCTCGGCCG
>NZ_QPFC01000761.1:0-1057 GCF_003427465.1 Nocardiopsis sp. TNDT3
CAGAAGGGTGCGGGCGTGCTCCGCCGCGGCCCCGGCCAGGGCGGCGGCCTCCTCGGACTCCCGGGGAACGACGACCGCGGCCAGGCGGGGCGCGGGCTCGGTGAGCGCGACCGCGACCGCCTGGGACACCTCCGGGTGCGCGGCCAGGGCCGCCTCCACCTCGCCGGTCTCCACGCGCACGCCGTTCACCTTGACCTGGTGGTCGGCCCGGCCCAGGAACTCCAGGGTTCCGTCGGGGGCGTAGCGGGCCAGGTCGCCGGTGCGGTACCAGCGCCGACCGCCGGAGGTGACGAAGCGGTCCGCGGTGGCGTCGGGGGCGCCCCGGTAGCCGCGGGCCAGTCCAGCGCCGCCCACCCACAGCTCACCGGCGACCAGGTCGGGGCGGTCGCGCCCCTGGGCGTCGACCACGCGGCACAGCACGCCGGGCAGCGGGCGGCCCCAGGGTACGCAGGCCCAGGCCGGGTCGGCCCGGTCCACCTCCAGCAGGGTGGAGTGGATGGCGGCCTCGGTCATGCCGCCCAGGGCGAGGAACCGGCACTCGGGGGCGAGGGCGCGCAGCCGTTCGCGCAGGCCGGGGGCGACGCGGTCGCCGCCGAGCAGGACCGCGCGCAGGGGCGGCATCGGCGCCATGCCGGACTCGACCGCCGACAGCAGCATGTCCAGCAGGGCCGGTACGCAGTTGAGGACGGTCACCGACGCGTCCGAGGCGGCCCGGACCCAGTGTTCGGCCTCGCGCCGTGTCCCGGGGTCGGCCAGGACGGCGGCGCCGCCCGCCGACAGCGGCGCGAACAGGTCGAAGACCGACATGTCGAAGCCGTAGTCGGCGAGCGCGAGGGTGCGGTCGCCGGTGCCGGTGTCCAGGACGGCGTTGAGCACGTCGATCGTGTGCGCGGCGGCCCGGTGCTCGACCTCCACCCCCTTGGGCGTTCCGGTGGAGCCGGAGGTGAAGAGCACGTAGGCCAGCGCGTCCGGCGCGACCTCGCGCGGGGTTCCCGGCGGGGTCTGCCGCGTCTGTTCGGGGGTGAGAACCGGGAGGTGGCCGGGGGCGGCCGTCCCG
>NZ_QPFC01000762.1:0-5529 GCF_003427465.1 Nocardiopsis sp. TNDT3
TCCCCGCCCTCCTCGCGCGGGGCCTCCAGCGGCGCGAAACCGGCGGCGGAGGCCTCCTCCGCGCCGACCGTCCACCCCTCCCACTTGACCTGTACGAGCCCCCGGCCCCGCGCGTGGGACAGGACCGCCGCCGCGGCGGCGGGCACGTCGCCGACGGCGTCGACGATCTTGGCGTAGGCGGTGCGCGGGCGCGCCGTCACCAGCGCGGCGGCGGCCCAGCCCTCCCCCGCCCCGTCGGGCACGGCCACGATCTCGGGCGCGTGGGCCGAGCGGTCGACCGCTCCCCAGCGTTCGAGCACCCGGTCGGGGGCGATACGCGCCAGGGGCGCGGGCACGGCGGCCGGGTCGAAGGGGACGACGACCGGGGCGGGCGCGTCGGGGCTGTGGGACGGCATTCGGCACTCCTGGTGCGGATCAGAGGGGATCGGCGGTTCACGCGCGGGAGCGGCGCAGCAGCCAGACGAGGTAGGGGGCGCCGACCAGGGCGATCATGAGCCCGGCCGGCAGCTGGGCCGGGGCCAGCAGCGTGCGGCCCAGGGTGTCGGCCACGCAGACCAGCAGCGCGCCCAGCAGCATCGCGACCGGAACGCTGCGCCCGTGGCGGGCGCCGACCAGCGCGCGGGCCAGGTGGGGCGCCACGAGCCCGACGAAGCCGACGACCCTGACCGCGACCACGCTGACGGCGGCCAGGACCGCGGCGACGGTGAGCAGCACCAGCCGCGTCCGCTCCACCCGCATGCCGAGGATGCGGGGCGTGTCCTCGTCCACGGCGATCAGGTCGAGGTGGCGGGCCAGGCCGAGCATCAGCGGCGCCGCCAGGACGAGCGCCACGGCGACCGGCACGACCTCCGGCAGGGTGCGCCCGTAGGTCGTGCCGGACAGCCACGTGAAGATGCGCGGGGTCTGCCAGGGGTCGGCGCGCAGGAGCAGGAACGTCGTGACCGCGCTCAGGCTGTATCCGCACCCGATGCCGATCAGCACGAACCGGTCCGGACGCAGCGCGCCCCTCCAGGCCAGCGCGGCGATCAGCGCGAACGTGGCCAGGCCCATGAGGACCGACATGGTGACCAGCGACGGCAGGCCGCTGCCGGGGCTGGCGGTCACCACGATGACCGCCCCCAGCCCGGCTCCGGCGGTGATGCCCAGCAGACCCGGCTCCGCGAGCGGGTTGCGCACGGTGCTCTGGACGGCGCTCCCGGCCAGGCCCAGCGCCGCTCCGGCGAGTACGGCGGCGGCCACCCGGGGGAACCGTTCGTCCAGGGACCGGCCGATCAGGTCGGGTGCGCTCCCCTGGAGCCACAGGGCGATGTCGCCCGCGCGCAGCCACAGGCTGCCCGCGAGCAGGCCCACGAGCGCCGCCGAGACGAGCAGGGCCGCCGCGACCAGCAGGACGCCGAGGAAGCGCCGCCGCGTGCGCGGTCCGGTCCGCGCGCCCGGCGGTCGGCGCACCGGGCCCGCGTCGCGCAGGCGCAGGGCCAGGACCACGATGAGCAGGCCGCCGAGCACGGCCGTGGGCACCCCCGTGGGGATCGAGGCGGCGCCCTCGGCGCCGAGCAGCGCGCGCAGCCCGGCGTCCGCGAGCAGGATCAGGAGGGCGCCGAGGAGCCCGGAGGCGGTCACGAGCAGCAGGTGCCTGCGCAGCGGCCGGATCCGTCCGGCGAGCAGGCGCGCCAGCACGGGCGCGCCCAGACCGACGAAGGCGATCGGACCGGCCAGCGTCACCGCCGCTCCGGTGAGGAGCACGGCGCAGAGCACCGCGGCGGTCCGGGTCGAGCGCAGGGGCACTCCGAGCGAGGCCGCGGTGTCGTCGCCCAGGCCCAGCACGTCCAGCCTTCGGCTCAGCAGCAGCGCCACGCCCAGCACGACCGCGATGAGCGGCATCGCGCGCAGGGACGCGTCGATGTTGAGCTGGGCCAGGGAGCCGCTCCCCCAGGCGAAGAGGCCGGTGGTGTTCTCCTTGAACAGGATCAGCAGCATCGCGGTCGCCGCGTCCAGGGCCATCGCGGTCGCCGAACCGGCCAGGATCAGCCGCGTCGTGGCCGTTCCGGCGGCGTTGCCCGCCAGTGCCAGCACGAGCGCGGCGGCCAGCAGCCCCCCGGTGAAGGACACCAGACCGGAGGCCCACAGCGGGACGGCGAACCCGAACGCGGCGACCAGGGTCAGGGCCAGGTAGGACCCCGCCGTGACCGCGAGCGTGTCGGGAGAGGCGAGCGCGTTGCGCGTGACCGACTGCAGCAGCGCCCCGGCGACGCCGAGGGCGAAGCCCACGGCCACACCGGCGAACAGGCGCGGAAGCCGCGATCCGGTCAGCACGTCGCCGACCGGAACCCCGTCGACGGCCTCCCGCTCCCCGGCCGCGTAGCGCACCAGGTCCCACCACCCCACGCCGGAGGTCCCCTGGGTGAGGTGCCACACGGCCACCGCGAGGATCGCGGCGACCAGTCCCGCGAGGACCGCCGCCCCGGCGGCGCCGCCGCGCGCGCCGACGCGCGGCAGCGGGGGCCTCCGGGGCGGGGCCTGAACCGGTCCGCTCATTACTGCGTGATCGCGTCGGCGAAGGCGTCGACCGCCTGCGCGGTCGAGCGCGGGCCGCCCGCGCCCCAGATCCGCGGGGGGAAGGCGTGGGCCCGGTTCTCCTCCACGGCCGGGAGGGAGTTCCAGATCGGGTTCTCCTCCAGCGCCTCCACGTAGCCGCCGACGCCCTCGTCGTTGGCGTAGAAGAGGTTGGCCCCGCCCACGGCGGTGAGTCCCTCGACGTCGGTCTGCGCCAGGCCGTAGGAGGGGTTGACGCCGCCGTCCCCGTAGGCCTCGTTGATCTCGTCGGTCCAGACCGGGGTCATCCCGAGCTCCTCGCCGAGGGCGGTGAACAACGCGCCCTCGCCGTAGGGGCGGATGGTGAGGTTGCCGCCCTGGAGCCACCCGTCGAAGTACAGGAAGTCCTTCGTCGGCAGGTCGGCGGAGGCCACGCGCTCCTTGGCCTCGGCGAGGTGGGCGTCGAACTCCCCGATCACCTGGTCGGCCCGCTCGGTGCGCCCCGTGGCCTCACCGATCATCTGGAAGACGCTCCGCATGTTCCCGACGGGGTCGGCCGGGTCGGCGCCCAGCGTGACGAGGACGGGCACCCCGCGCTCCTCCAGCTGCGCGATGATCTCGTCGTCGGCGCTGAAGGCCTCCACGATGACCAGGTCGGGGTTCTGCGCGTACAGGGTGTCGAGGTCGGGCTCCTCGCGGTTGCCGATGTCGGTGACGCCCTCGGGCAGCTCCTCCGCGCTCACCCAGGTGCTGTAGCCCTCGGTGTCGGAGACCGCCACGGGGGTGACGCACAGGGTGAGCGCGTCCTCGACCTGCTGCCACTCCAGGACGGCGATGCGCTCGGCGGGCTGGTCGAGCTCCACCTGTCGGCCGACACCGTCGGTCAGCGACACCGGGCCCGTGGAGGTGGTCGTGGTGTCCTCGGCGCAGCTCTGGGAGGCGGGCGCGGCGACGCCGCCGGTCTCGGGCTCCTCGACGCTGGTGGTGCCGCATCCTGTCGCGGCGAGGGCGAGGGCGGCGCAGGCCGCGGTCGCGAGACGGGGGAGACGGGTCATGGGTGGTTCTCTCTGTTCTGTTCCGCGGTGTTCGGGTGGTCCGCGTTCGCGGACCGGGGACGGGCCGCGTGGCGGCCCACGGGGTCGATGCGCAGGCGGCCGGTCCGGGGGTCGTGGGCGACCTCGACCCGGATGCCGTAGACCTCGCTGAGGTTGCGGCTGGTGAGGACCTCGGCCGGGTCGCCCGCGGAGTGGACGCGTCCGGCGCTGAGCAGCAGCAGCGTGTCCGCGACGCGCGCGGCGTGGTCGAGGTCGTGCAGCACGACGCCGACGGCGACCCCGTGGTCCTCGGCGAGGTCGCGGATCAGGTCGAGGGTCTCGACCTGGTACCGCAGGTCCAGGTGGTTGGTGGGCTCGTCCAGCAGTACGACGCCGGTGTCCTGGGCCAGGCAGGTGGCGAGCCACACGCGCTGCATCTCTCCGCCGGAGAGCTGTCCGGCCGCCCGGTCGGCCATGTCCCGCACCCCGGTGGCCTCCATGGCGTGCTCGACGGCGCGCCGGTCCTGGTCGGAGAGCCCCGCGAGGCCGCGCCGGTAGGGGTGGCGTCCGAACGCGACGACGTCCCTGACCGCCAGGCCCTCCGGCGTGGGCCGGGCCTGGGCGAACAGGGTGACCTCCCGGGCGAACCGGCGTGCGCTGAGCAGGGAAGCCGGGCGCCCGGGTTCCCCGTCCCCGCCGCCGAGCGTGACCTGTCCCTCGTCGATGCGGTGCAGTCGGGCGAGCGAGCGCAGGAGTGTGGACTTGCCGCTGCCGTTGGGCCCCACCAGGGCGGTCACGCGCCCGGCCTCCAGGGACAGCGAGGCGCCGTGGACGACCGTGGAACCGCCGTAGCTCAGGACCAGCCGGTCCCCGCTCAGGGCGTGCGCCCGCGTCACGGCGCTGGGCACGCCGGGCGTGCCGGGACCGCGGCGGCCGTGGCGGAGGACGGACGCGGCACGGCGCGGACGGAGCCGCGGACGGCGTGCGCACACTGCCCGACCAGCGGATACGGCCGGACACGGGCACGGGCGCCCGAACGGGAGCTTAGGTTAGCCTTCACTCACTCAGAATAGATTCGGCCGCTCCGTGGCTGCAATCAGGACTTCCGGACACCGGATACGGAATTCCGGTCAACGGCCGCCCGGGAAGGGCCGAAGTACGTCCCCGGGGTGGTGCCCATCACGCGCCGGAAGGCGTCGATGAAGGTGCTGGTCTGGGCGTATCCGAGGAGTTCGGCGGCGTCCTGCACCTCGCGCCCCTCGCCGAGCAGCAGGAGCGCCCGGTGGATGCGCAGTGACTGCCGCCACTGCGCGAACGAGAGCCCGGTGGCGGCGCGGAAGGCGCGGCTGATCGTGCGGGGGCTCACGCCCAGGTCGCGCGCCCACTCCTCCAGGGAGCGGTCGTCGGCGGGGTCGCGCAGCAGGGCGTCGGCGATCACGTCGGCCCGGGCCTCGCCGGGCAGGCGCAGCGCGAGCTGGGGCAGCGATGGCTCCAGCACGTCGAACACCACCGCCTCCGCGCGCGAGCGCGCCCCGGCGTCCAGGTCGGTGCGGGCCAGGCGCATCAGCAGTGACTCCAGCACCGGGGTCATCGCGATGGCCGTGGGGCCCTCGAAGGCGACCGGCGTGCGGTCCGGGGCGAAGAAGGCGGTGTGGAGTTCGGCCCCGGCCGTCAGCCGGCCGGCGTGCACCTCCCCGGCGGGCACCCACAGCCCGCACCCCTCGGAGACGGTGAAGACGCGGTCGCCGACGCGGGCGGTCAGCGCCCCGCAGCGCACCCACACCAGTTCGTGCGCGGGGTGCGCGTGCGGCTCCCACTCCGCGGGGGCGCCCGGCGCGTGGGACTCCGCGATGATCACGAAGGGCGCCGCGGCCCCCTCCGGAAGCGGGGCGGCCCGCCGCACCAGGGTGCTCGGCTCGCGCCGCCAGGTGCCCAGACCCGCGCCCTCCCCGGAGGGCGCGGC
>NZ_QPFC01000078.1:0-4579 GCF_003427465.1 Nocardiopsis sp. TNDT3
GGACCAGCAGGCCGGGACCGACGGAAACCGGCAGCCCGGCACCACCGGGGACCAGCAGACCGGAACCGACGGGAACCGGGAGACCGGGACCGACAGGAGCCGGAACGCACCGGACGGCGACGACCGGAACGCGGACACCGGGACCGAGGAGCGCGGTCGGCAGCGGGAGAACGCCCCGGAACAGGAACGGCCGCCCGGGCAGCAGCCCACCGAGGAACGCCCCGACGGGGAGGGGCGGCCCGAGGCCCTGCGGCCTCCCCGCCCGAACCTGGCCGAGGAGAACCCGGTCACCTTCCACGGGGCCGTGCCCCGCGACTTCACCTGGCCCGACGGCAGCCAGTACCGCGACGTCGGCGGGCAGCAGCGCAGCATCTACCAGCACATCGCCCACCAGGTGCTGACCGGGCTGGCCGACAAGCTGCCCGGCATCGTCCTGCCCGACATGGCCCGCGACCCGAAGAACTTCGCCAGGCGCCCCGGCCACGAGAACAGCGGCCCGTTCACCGGTTCCACGCGCGAGCACCGCCCCTTCCGGCGCGACCACGAGGTCGCGGTCTTCAACACGCACAGGATCATCGACGCGATCGCCGCGTCCGAGTTCAAGAGCGGCACGGACGGCCTGACACTGCACGGCCAGCCCGTCCACCTGATCGACACCGGGAGGTTCGACCCCAGCGCGCTCTTCAAGTCCGGCCAGAGAGTGATGCGCTCGCCGTTCGTCGCGGTACGCGTCAGCGCGGACTTCTCCTCGCTCAGGCACGCGGGAGAGACCACGAGGGGCACCGGAGGCGAGTACGCGGGCTCGTCCGAGATCAGCACCGCGGACGGCTCGCAGAAGCGCAAGACGGTCCGGTTCTCCTCCGGCGGCTACATCCGCCGGATCGACGCCGTCGACGCGGCCGGCAACCCGAGCGACGGCGGCGTGTTCTCGGTCTCCCTCCAGCTGAGCGACACCAAGGGGAAGAGCCGGGGCCTGGGAATGAGGTCCCAGAGCGAGAGGACCGTCCAGTACGCGGAGGACTCCAGCGTCTGGAACTCCGGGGTCCGGTTCAAGGCGAGGCTCTACCAGGACGACGACCTCGGCATGGTCCTGGGCGGTGACACACCGCTGGCCGAGCGCGGACAGGACCTGCTCAGCCGCCCGATCGAGGCGATGGCCACGATGGACACGGCCAAGGCGGTTCCGGGCGGGGAACGCGGGGGCCGGGACGAGACCGCCCCCGCCCCGAGGGTCACCCGGATCCGGCCGATACCGGTCGACCAGGCCCAGGAGATGATCGACGGCCCCACGAGGCCGACGCCGGACAGGGTCCGCAAGACGCGCGACCTGACCGGCGGTGTCAAGAGGCTGTTCGGCGGGGAGCGGAGCCAGCGTCCCCCGGCCGAAGAGGGTACGGCCCCGGCACCGGACACGGGCACCACGCGGACCACCGGACAGCAGAACACCAACGGGCAGCAGAACACCGGCTCCCAGACCGGTGACGGCCAGCGGACGCCCGCCCCCAACACCAACACCAACACCAACACCAACACCAACACCAACCAGCCGAACACCGAAACCGCGCAGGACACCACCGGGCAGCAGGACACCGGCTCCCAGAACGACGGCGTCCGGACACCAACGGCGACGGAAACCAGCGGCGACGTCCGGACACCGCCGGCGACGGAGACCACCGGTGACACCACCGGACAGCAGAACACCGACACCGTCCCGGCACCGGACACCGAGACCGCGCAGACCACCACCGGGCAGCGGAACCCCGCGGAGAACGCCCCCGACACCCGCCCGATCGAACAGCGCCGGGCCGAGAAGCTCCGCGACACCCCCACCACCGTCGAGAACGTCAACACCCGGTTCACCACGGGTGACGGCAACCGGGTGAGCAGCCTGCTCGAAGCCACCTACGAGAGCTTCTCCTCCATCGCGCCCTGGGAGAGGGACACGGGCGGCCAGCGCCCCTCCAGAGGGCTCGGCTTCGAGCGCAAGCTGCGGCACTTCCTGAGGCGGGGCGAGGGAAGCCGACGGTTCTACGAGAACGCGCTCTCCCCGGAGAACCTCGCGGACAACCCGGCGGCGCGCTCCTCCGGAGGCGCGCGCACCCGCACGGAGGCGAGCGGGGGCCCGCTCTCCCCGATGCACCTCCGCACGACGTCGTCCACCCGGTTCGACATCGACTCGGTCGACCGCTTCGAGCAGTCCGACGGCGCGGTCGTCTTCAAGAGCAAGAACACCCTGGAGACGTTCTCCAGGGACGGGAGGCGGACCGACCTGACCTTCCTGGCCACGGGCGGAGGCCGGGTCAACCCCAACCCGATCCAACCCGCCGAGCAGCCCGCGGGCGGGACCGCTCCCGCGCCCAACTCCGCGAGCGCCCCCCTGATCCAGCTCGGCCCCTCCGCGGGCAAGAGCCTGTTCGACCGCTATACCATCACCAAGCCCACGTCGAGGTTCAACGAGTCGGTCGAGTTCCACCCCAAGATCCCGATGTCGTACTCCTACTCCGCCTCGGGGCGCATCACGCAGGCGCTGGAGTTCGTCAAGAGCTGGAGCATCGGGCCGACCTTCCCCCGCTCCGCGCGCTACCGGGGCTGGCAGGCCGACTCCGACAACCTGGAGACCGGGCTGATCCACATCCGCGACGCCCACGCGTCGGGCATGGTCGAGGACAAGGTCGAGGAGGTCGACGGTGAACTGGTCCGCACCCCCCAGCCCGAGCCGGAGGCGCCCGGGTCGGTGAAACCGCGCCCGGGCTTCGAGGACTCCGGCATGATGCTCGACCCGGTCAACCCCGACGAGGCCATCCAGAGCCTCGTCGACGACCTGGCCTCGCAGGGCTGGCAGCTGACCAAGGGCAGCCGGGAGATCATCCTGAAGGCCCTCGACTCCCACACCGGGCTCAACCCCAACACCGGGGTGCCGGTGACGTTGAAGATCAGCCCCATCGACCACTCGATCGGGAACCTCAACGCCCCGACGACCGCGCCGCTGTCCCTGGACGCCACCGTGAAGCTGCGGCTCGACAGGAGCAACGCGAAGGTCGAGTACCTGGGCGGCAAGACGGAGTACCGCCAGCGTCAGGGGTCGGAGGAAGGGGACCGGCTCCAGCAGGGCAACGAGAGCTCCGCGTTCCAGGGGGCCCACGGCTCACTCCTGACACCGCTGCCCCAGTCGGGGGGCGACCAGCCCGGGGGCACCACCCCGCCGAGCCGCCCCTACCTGATGGGCCTGCAGGGTGACGGCACCACGACGAACGCGCGCGGCGGGGGCGGGGTCGTCCGGGACACGGACAAGCGCTCCACCCAGCTGACCATGGAGACGCCCTACGCGCGGGTGTCGTCGGACACCCAGCTGACGCTGGACCTGCACATCTCGGAGAAGCAGGGCACGGCCAACTCCCTTCTGGGGGAGACCCCGGGCTCGCGCACGCGCGACTTCACCGGCACGGGGAACTCGGGCCGGGCGCAGGAGCTGTACCCGGCCTTCTCCCTCGACCTGCGCAACGAGGCGAGCACGACCGGGGGGAACGGCACCCCCCGCACCTCCACCGACGGGAACGAGAACCCCAGCACCACGCCCGAGGGTGGCGACACCACCCGGACGACCACCGACGGAAACAACACCCCCCGCACCACACCCGAGGCCGCCGACACCACCCGGACGACCGAC
Source organism: Nocardiopsis sp. TNDT3 (assembly GCF_003427465.1). NCBI lineage: Bacteria > Bacillati > Actinomycetota > Actinomycetes > Streptosporangiales > Nocardiopsidaceae > Nocardiopsis > Nocardiopsis sp. TNDT3. The sequence goes on from NZ_QPFC01000078.1 coordinate 3,668, forward strand.
CGGGGCGACAACGACAGACAGCCCGGCGGGCAGCGGACCGGGAACCGGACCGCACCGGAGAACCCCTCCAACGACAACCACGCCTCGCTGACCGACATGGCGCGCTCCCTGACACGCGACATGGACCCGCGGACCCGGGACGCCTTCAACGACGCCGTGACCCTGCTCGAATCCGTCGAGAACAAGGGCAAGGACATCCTCGACCTCGGCCGGATCGTCCTGGCGAAGTCGTTGGGCTGGAACCCGCCCGCGAACGCGGTCGCCGACGGGCATTACACCCCGCAGGCCGTCGAGAAGGCGGCCGACTACGCGGCGGACAAGCTCAAGCTGAACTCCCGCAACAACGCCATCGACCACGCGCTCACCGAGCTCGGCATCAAGGCCTCCTTCGCCGAGGCCAGTTCGGAGAAGGGCGCCGAACTGCCCGAGCTGGGTCCGACCACGTGGATGATGCGCGCCATACCCCACCCGGAGACGGCGCTCATCAAGGACTACAACCCGAGCGTGCGCCTGACCGACTCCTCGGAGACGAGCAGGACCTTCTCCCCGTTCCACAACGAGTCGTCCACGACGACCATGGGTTTCGAGGCGCGCCCCTCGGGACGCACCGGGACGGGCCCTCCGACGACGGCCACCCACTACGGTTCGGCCAGCAACACGGGATCGTCCACGTCCGGAGGCGACACCGCGCGGGGGAGCAGGCCGAAGGAGCCTCCCCACTCCGACCGTGTCCGTACCGGACCCGGCTACCTGGTGGAGATGGACACCGACGTGTTCATCGGGGCCAGGACCGAGCTGAGCGGCCCCTGGTACAAGCGCTCGGCGCGCTACGTCGGGGACAAGGCCGCGTCCGCGGGCCGGGCGGTGCGCGGCGCCTTCGGCGGCCGGCGCACCCCCTCGTCCGTCCCGGCC
>NZ_QPFC01000763.1:0-3937 GCF_003427465.1 Nocardiopsis sp. TNDT3
CCGGCGGGCGCCGAGGCTCCCGCCGGGGCGGGGCCCGGCACCGCGCTGGCCGGTCCGGCCGGGGGGCCTTCCGCCCGAGGGGCGGGTGGTTCGCTCTGCCCGGGCACCGGAGGGAACTCCTCGGGGCCGGGGCGGTGTCCGTCGCTCATGTCGCGTCCCCCGGGGTCGCCTGGGTGGTGTCGGTGAGCTGGTCGGCCACGCGCGTGGCCAGTTCGTGGTCCAGGCCGGTGATCTTGATCGGGCCCGCGGCGGAGGCGGTGGTCACGGTGACGCTGGAGAGCCCGAACGCCCGCTGGAGGGGGCCGCGGGCGGTGTCCACGGTCTGGATGCGCGACATCGGGGCCACGCGCCACTCCTGCCAGAGCCAGCCGCTGGAGGTGTAGACGGCCGTGTCGGTGACCTCCCAGCGGTGGACGCGGTAGCGCCACCGCGGCATGACCACGGTGATCAGGAGTCCGATCCCGCCGACCACCGCGGCGGCGGCCAGGAACCACGCGCGCGGCGGCTCCCAGATGATCGCGGGCACCACGGGGATCGCGGTGAGGACGACCGTCACGGTCAGGGACCGGGTGGTCCACCAGTGGACGGCGCGCCCGTCCACCCGGTGGCGGGGTGGGCGCAGGCGGGGGGTGTCGGCGCTCATCGCGTCCACGCCTCCTTCGGTTCGGGGCCCTGGCGGGCCGGTGTCTTTTAAAAGTGATATCACAATGCTATGCTCGCGTCATCACCCAGAAGAGAACGGAAACCTCAGATGACCGCTACCGGCCAGGTCCCCACCCCGGCGCCCCAGTACCGAGAACACCCCGCCGCCAGCATCAACGGCATGGTGATGGCGGTGGTCAGCATCCTGCTCTTCCTCCTCGGCGTCGCCGTCGCGCTGTCGCCCATCGTCGGACTGCCCGTGCCCCTGGTGGCGGTCGGCGTGGTCCTCGCCGTGGTCGGCTTCCTGTTCTTCATCGGACTGGAGATGGTCGCGCCCAACGAGGCCAAGGTCGTCCAGCTCTTCGGCCGCTACGTCGGCAGCGTCCGCACCGACGGCCTGCGCTGGGTCAACCCCTTCACCGTCCGCAAGGGCGTCTCCACCCGCATCCGCAACCACGAGACCTCCGTGATGAAGGTCAACGACGCCTCCGGCAGCCCCATCGAGATCGCCGCCGTCATCGTCTGGCAGGTGGAGGACACCGCCCGCGCCTCCTTCGAGGTGGACGACTTCGTGGAGTTCGTCTCCATCCAGACCGAGGCCGCCGTGCGCCACATCGCGGGCAACTACCCCTACGACTCCTACGACACCGACACCAGCCGCTCCCTGCGCGGCAGCGCCGACCTCATCACCGAGCAGCTGTCCCGGGAGGTCGGCGAGCGGGTCGAGGCGGCGGGAGTGCGGATCGTGGAGACGCGCTTCACCCACCTGGCCTACGCCTCCGAGGTCGCCCAGGCCATGCTCCAGCGCCAGCAGGCCAGCGCGCTGATCGCCGCCCGCCAGGAGATCGTCGAAGGCGCCGTGGGCATGGTCGACCGCGCGCTCGCCCGCCTCTCGGAGGAGGGCGTGGTGGAGCTGGACGAGGAGCGCAAGGCCGCCATGGTCAGCAACCTGCTCGTGGTGCTGTGCTCCGACCGCCCCGCCAGCCCCGTCGTCAACGCCGGAACCCTGTACCAGTGACCGCGTGAGGTGGCAGTGCCCGAGCGCAAGAAGGTGCTGCTGCGGCTCGACCCCGCCGTCCACGACGCGCTCGCGCGGTGGGCCGGGCAGGAGCTGCGCAGCACCAACGCCCAGATCGAGTTCCTGCTGCGCCGCGCGCTGGACGACGCGGGGCGGATGCCCAAGGAGGCGGGGGCCATCCCCCGCCGCGGCCGACCGCGCAGACCCGAGCCGGAGCAGCCGGAGCCCGAGCAGGAGGACGGCCCGGGGAAGTGACGGCGCCGCCGGAGCCGCCGGTCCGGCTGCCCGTGGGGCGCCCGGACCGGCGTACGCCCGGCGCGCCGGCCCCGGGGACGTCTGCTTCGGGCCGCGCCGCCATTCGCGGGCCCCGGGCGGGGGACGACGGCCCGGGGAGGGGAGCGCGCTAGCCCAGCGCCGCCGCGGCGGCCCGACCGGCCGTGCGGCCCGAGAACAGGCAGCCGCCCAGGAAGGTGCCCTCCAGCGCCCGGTAGCCGTGCACCCCGCCGCCGCCGAACCCGGCGACCTCGCCCGCGGCGTACACCCCCGGCAGCGGCGTGCCGTCCGCGCGCAGCACGCGGGCGTCCAGGTCGGTGTGCAGGCCGCCCAGGGACTTGCGGGTGAGCACGTGCAGGCGCACCGCGATCAGCGGGCCCGCCTTGGGGTCCAGGATCTGGTGCGGGGACGCCACCCGGGCCAGGCGGTCGCCCCGGTAGTTGCGCGCCCCGTGGATCGCCGTCACCTGGAGGTCCTTGGTGAAGGTGTTGACCATCTCCCGGTCGCGGGCCACCACCTCGCGGGTGACGGTGTCGGCGTCGAGCACGCCGTCGCCCGCGATCTCCCTCATCCTCCGGATCAGCTCGGGCAGCCGGCCGGCGACGGCGAAGTCCGCGCCGTTGCGCTTGAAGGCCTCCACCGGCCCCGGCGCGCCCGGCAGCACCCGCTTGAGGACGAGCCCGAGGTCCTTGCCGGTCAGGTCGGGGTTCTGCTCCGACCCCGACAGGGCGAACTCCTTCTCGATGATCCTCTGCGAGAGCACGAACCACGTGTACTCGTGGCCGCTGCGCATGATGTGCTCCAGGGTCCCCAGGGTGTCGAACCCGGGGAAGTAGGGCGCGGGCAGCCGTTTGCCGGTCGCGTCCAGCCACAGCGAGGAGGGCCCCGGCAGGATGCGGATGCCGTGCCGGGCCCAGACGGGGTCCCAGTTCTGGATGCCCTCGGTGTAGTGCCACATGCGGTCGGGGTTGACGATCCGCCCGCCCGCCCGTTCGGTGATGGCCAGCATGCGCCCGTCCACGTGCTCGGGCACCCCCGAGAGCATGTGCTCGGGCGGGGTGCCCAGGCGCTCGGGCCAGTTGCGGCGCACCAGGTCGTGGTTGGCGCCGATTCCGCCGGAGGTGACGATCACCGCCTGGGCGGAGAACTCGAAGTCGCCCACCGCCTCGCGTCCGCTGGCCTCGCCCCGCCTGACGCCGCTGGGGGCCAGGACCGCGCCGCGCACGCCGGTGACCGTCCCGCCCGTGACCACCAGTTCGTCCACCCGGTGGCGGAAGCGCAGTGAGACCAGGCCGCGCTCGGCCGCCGCGCGCACCCGCCGCTCGAACGGCGCGACCACGCCCGGGCCGGTGCCCCAGGTGATGTGGAACCGGGGCACGGAGTTGCCGTGGCCGTCGGCCAGGTAGCCGCCGCGCTCGGCCCAGCCCACGAGGGGGAAGAACCGTATCCCCTGCCGGTGCAGCCAGGAGCGCTTCTCCCCGGCGGCGAAGTCCACGTAGGCCTCGGCCCACCGGCGGGGCCAGGCGTCCTCGGGGCGGTCGAACCCCGCCGTGCCCGTCCAGTCCTGCATGGCCAGCTCGGCGGAGTCCCTGATGCCCATGCGCCGCTGCTCGGGGGAGTCCACGAGGAACAGCCCGCCGAAGGACCAGAACGCCTGGCCGCCCAGGGACTGCTCGGGCTCCTGGTCCAGCAGGAGCACGCTCCTGCCCGCGTCGGCCAGTTCGGCGGCCGCGGTCAGGCCCGCGAGCCCGGCGCCGACGACGATGACGTCGGCGCGGTCGTCTCCGCTACTACCCATGCTGTTCCCCTCAGGTCGGCCGTGCCCGGGGCACGGTGTGCGCGATGGTGACGACTGTGCCGCCGCCGCTGCGGCGCGGCAAGGGCGAAGTGTGCCGTGCGCCACAGGATTTGTCAGGAGGTGACAAACCCTCCCGGCTCGGCCGCGGTCGTGCACGGACCGCACACCACGGGCTCCGGCGGTACCGCGTCAGCGCGGTGCCGCCG
>NZ_QPFC01000764.1:0-2642 GCF_003427465.1 Nocardiopsis sp. TNDT3
CGTCAGGCCTCCGGGGCCCGGCGGGCGCGCTCCTGGTGGCGGCGGGCCTTCAGGCGGTTGCCGCAGGTCCTCATCGAGCACCAGCGGGCGGTGTTGGCGCGGCTGCGGTCGAGGAGGAAGAGGCGGCACTCGTCGTTGCCGCAGGGGCGCAGCCGCCCGGGCCTGCGCTCCTGGACGTCGTACCAGGCGAGCACCAGTTCCACAGCGAGCGTCCGCTCGGGCGGCGCCCGGAGAGTCCACCGCAGGTCCGCCCCGTCGATGTCGGGAACCCGGGTTACCCCGGCGAGCATCCCCCGCATCCGCGCCTCGGGCACGGGTCCGCGCGTGGCGGCCTGGAGCACGTCCCTCGCCGTCCGCAGCCAGTCGATCGCCGCCGCGTCATCGGAACCGCCGTGCTCGCGCGCCCACCGCCGCGGCGCGGCGTCGTCGGCCCACAGGTCCCGCCGTCGGCCGTCCACCACCGGGGTGCTGTTCAGCGCTTCGAGCAGCGCCTCCTCGTCGACCATGTCCACCCGCCTCCCGAACTAACCCTCTTCATCGACTTGACAGGTTACCCCGCATCCGCTCCACTGGTGGCAGAGATAACCATCAAAGTTGCCCTGGAGGGTTAGTCATGACGGAGATCCGCCACCAGTACGCCACCGTGCGCGGACACCGCGTCTTCTACCGGGAGGCCGGGCCCCGCGACGCGCCCGCCCTGGTGCTCCTGCACGGGTTCCCCACCAGCTCGCGCATGTTCCGCCGACTGATCCCGCGGCTGGCCGACCGGTTCCGCGTCATCGCCCCCGACCACCTCGGCTTCGGCCACTCCGACGCTCCACCCGCCGACGCGTTCGCGTACACGTTCGACGCGCTCACCGACGTCACGGAGGCGCTCCTGGCCGGGCTCGGCGTCACCAGCTACGCCATGTACGTGCAGGACTACGGCGCTCCCGTCGGGTGGCGGCTCGCGCTGCGCGCCCCGGAGGCGGTCACCGCGGTGGTCACCCAGAACGGCAACGCCTACGAGGACGGCTTCGTCCCCGAGTTCTGGGCGCCCGTGTGGGCCTACGCGAAGGATCCGGGGCCCGCGACGGAACCGGCGGTCCGCACCGCCCTCGACCTGGACGCGGTCCGCTGGCAGTACCTGCACGGGGTGGACCGCCCCGAACTGGTCGATCCCGACACCTGGACGGCCGACCACCGCGACATCAGCCGCCCCGGCAACGACCTCGTCCAGCTCGCCCTCCTGCGCGACTACGCCACCAACCCGCCCCTCTACCCGCGGGTGCACGCGTACTTCCGGGAGAGCCGCGTCCCGCTCCTGGCCGTGTGGGGAGCCGAGGACCGCATCTTCGGCCCCGACGGCGCGCGCGCCTTCGCCCGCGACCTGCCGGACGCCGAGATCCGCCTGGTGCCCGGAGGCGGCCACTTCCTGCTGGAGAGCCACCTGGACGGCACCGCCGAGCGCATCCGGGACTTCCTGACCCGTACGCTGACGGCGCCCCGGGGATGACGCCCGCGCGGGCGGAACCGGTGGCCGGGCGGGCGCGCCGCCGACCGCCCGCCGGGCCCCGCCCCGGCGGGGCCCGGTCGTTCCGGAGCGTGCCCGGACCCGCTCCGGCCCTCCCGGCCGCCCTGCCACCACCGTCGCGCACGGTCACCGAAGACCGCCACGGTCCGCCCCCGGGCGTGACACCATAGGAGGATGCCCAAGATCACGGCGCCGACCATCGCCGCCCACCGTGCCCGCACACGGGATCGCATCATGGACGCCGTCGACGAGCTGATCCGGACCCAGGGGATCGACCGCATCTCCATGACCGACGTGGCCAACTCCGCGGGGATCACCCGTACCGCCCTGTACAACTACTTCCCCGACAAGCCCGCGCTGCTCCTGGCCTTCACCGAGCAGGTCAACAGCGCGTTCGTCGAGCGGTACAGGCGCGAACTCCCCTCGGGCGTCTCGGCGGCGCGGCGGCTCTCGGCGTTCGTCCGCCTCCAGTTGGAGGGCATCATGGCGCATCCGCACCCGCCCGCCGCCGAACTCGGGGCCAGCCTCGGCCCGGACGCCTACCAGGCGCTCGCCGCCCACGTGGCGCCCATGCAGCGCCTGCTGACCGAGATCCTGGAGGAGGGCACCGCCGCGGGCGAGTTCGATCCCCTGCCCGCCGAGCCCGTCTCCCGGCTGGCCCTGTCGATGGTCGGCTCCCAGCGCCTGCCCCTCGTCAGCGGGGAGATCGACCTCGACGAGACCCACGCCCTGGTCACACGGTTCGTACTCCGCGCCCTCGGCGTGGCGACCGAAACCGTGGACACCGTTCTTCCGCAAACCGCCACGAAGAACACCCGGAGTGGTGACTCGTAAACACGCAATCATAAGGGCTGGCCCATAACCTGCGCCACAACGTTGGCGAGGCGATATCAAGTCGCAACGGTACGGCGACATCGGTCAGAATCGGTGACCCCGCCCGCCCCTCGGGGCGGGCGCCCCTTCGACCGAGTGTGAGGCCCTCTCCGACGTGTCCCTCGTACTGATCCTCCTCGGCGCCGTCCTGGTGGCGGTCGCCATGTTCAACAAGGTCCCCAGCTACGTCCCCGGGCGGATCCCGGCGCCCCGCCCCGGCCGCGGCGGCTCCGTGGCCGCCGCGCGGAGCCCGGAG
>NZ_QPFC01000765.1:0-10339 GCF_003427465.1 Nocardiopsis sp. TNDT3
CCTCCAGGGACCGGTGGGGGGCGTCCGAGGGCGGCGGCGCGTCGACCGGCGGCCCGGCGGGGTCCTGCTCCCGCGGGGCCTCGTGCCGACCGTGCGGCTCCTGGGACCCCTGGGGTGCCTGAGATGCCTGGGGCGCCTGGGGTGCCTCGGACATGCGCTCGTCGATGGCCTGCTCGGAGACGGACTGGCGGATCTCCTCCACCAGCTCCTCCCCCGGGTCCTCGCCCCGGCCCGGCTCGGCCCTGGGGCCGCCGGCCTCACGCACCAGAGCGCTGATCTCCTGCTCGCGCTCGGCTATGCGGCCCCGGATGTCGCCGAGGCGGGAGCGGAGGGCGTCCATGTCCTCCTGCGAGAACAGGGCGGTGTCGGCCTGGCCGATGATCTCCTGGGCGATGCGCAGGTAGTCGACGCTGGCGGCGTCGCCCGACCCGATCCGCAGGACCTGCGGGAGGCTGTCGGCCACCGCCTCCAGCTTGTCCAGGAGGGTCTCGCGGAAGCGGTAGTTGAGGATCTCGGGGGCGTCGGCGGCGCTCACCGCGCGGATGTCCAGGGCCTGGGCCTGCAACAGGGCCGCGTTGGCGTTGGCCTCGGACTGGGCCTCGACGAAGCGCTGGTGGGCCAGGGAGCGGGCCCGGTTGGTCTCGCGCTCCAGGGCGGTGTCCATCTGCGCCTGGTACTGGGCGATGTCGGCCTGGATCGCGGACAGGGTCTCGTTGAGGGTCGCCAGCTCCTTGTTCAGGTCGCCCTCGTTCTGCTCCTTGCGCAGCTGGAGCTCGTACTCGAAGGTGTAGGCGTCCTTGGCGACGCGGACCATCTCCGGCGCCGCCAGGTCCATCCGGTACTCCTGGTTGGAGGGCTCGGCGTGGGTGATGTTGGCGCTGGTCAGCTCCACGATCCCGCTGAACTGGCGGTTGAGCTGCTCCACCAGGCTCTGGGTGTTGTCACCCACCATGTCGTAGATGGCCGAGGCCTGCTGCTCGTAGATGAGGCTCCGCGTGGTCTCGCTGATCGCGTTGTTGAGCTTCTCCTGGAAGCCGTTGACACCGCCCAGCGTGTAGACGAAGTCGGTGGCGTTGACGATCCTGAACTGCACGAACAGGTCGATGGAGGCCTGCACGCCGCTCTTGGTGGGCGCCGAGCGGATCGGCGCGTTGAAGGGGTACTCGCGGGTGGTGTTGACGATGTAGGAGACGCGCTTCCAGGGGTTGAAGAGCGTGACCCGCCCGGCCTGGAAGACGTTCTCCATCTTGCCGAAGCGGGTGACGATGGCCTCACAGCCCTCCGGCACCATCACCATGCCCTGGCGCCACCACATGAACACGGCCACCGCGATGGTGATCAGCCAGTAGTGGACGCCGAAGACGGGGTTGAGCAGGGGGTTGCCACCGCTGACCGCCTGGGGGACCAGGACGGTGACGGCGCCCAGCACACCGAGGGCCACCAGCGCGATGGCCGGGAGCATCGTCACGAAGGTGCGTCCGCGGGGGATGACCATGGGGCAGATGACGTGGACCGGCCCGCCGTCGCCGCGCTCGTAGTAGCTGCGGTTGATCGCCTCGCCCGCGTTGTTGAGGGAGGTGCTCTTCTGCTCGATGCGGGTGCCGACGGAGTCACCCTGTTCACGGGCGGCGACGAAGTCCCGGGGGTCGAGGCCACCGCCCTCGGTGGCCTGTTGCAGCGCGTCGGACACCGCCTGGCGCGGATCGCCCCCCTGGGCGACGGCACCGGCCGCGCCGCGCACGGTCTGCGCGAACGACATAGGCATGGGCTCCTTGGTCGGAGGTCGGGAACTATCGGCTACGACGTCGCGTACCGCGGTCCGGTTCCAGGTGGGGACCTGTCCCGTGACCCGATCGGCCGTAGCGGACAGCACCAACCCTGTCATGAGACGCGTCCGGAACCCAGGGCTGTAGACCGGAACGTGACGGGGGCGCTCACCCGTGAGACCAGTCCGGGCGGGCCGGATCACACCGCCGCCGGACGGCGGATAACGTCGTCGGCACACGCAGCCACCGGCTCCGGCCGCAGCGAGAGGGGACACCGTCCATGCCCGCAGTACCCAGTTCCGTCCTGACCACCGCGGGCCTGATCGGCGGCTACACGGTGGCCCGCGCGACGGGCGACCGCCCGCTGGGCGGAGCCGTGCTGGCCGCGTTCGGCGCCGCGGCCTTCGAGACCTGGCGCCGCCGCTCGGGGGTGGGCACGGCGGTCGCGCTCACCGGCGTGTACGTGGGGGCGTTCGGGCTCTCCCACCCGCTGGCGAAGAAGGTCGGCGCCTGGCCCGCCGTGCTGGGGGTGACCGCCGTGACCGCCGCGGTCGCGGCCGTCTCCGGGGACCTCGACCGCGGCTGACGCGGGACCGGGGCGCCGGGGAGGGACGCGGTTCCGCCCCTCCCCCGACCGTCCGCCCGGCGCCGGTCAGCTGCAACCGCTGGTGGCCCCGCAGCCCTCGCAGGCGTAGCAGCTGCCCGACGGGCGCATCTTGGTACCGCAGGTCATGCACAGCGGCGCGTCCGCCACGAAGCCCTTGCCCTCCATCAGCTCCGCGGTGGAGTGCGCCCGGGTCGGCCGCTCCGCCGCCGCGTGCGGCTCCCGCGCGGAGGCCGCCGGGACCTCCTCCGGGGCGTCCGCCCCGCGGGTGGCGGCGGACTGGGCGTAGGACTCCACCTGCGTGGCGACCTGCGCGGGGTCCTCGCCCGCCACCTGCGCCTGGCGCTCGGCGGCCGACAGCACCCCCAGCGCGGCCCGCTCCTCGTAGGGCAGGTGGTCCAGGGCCAGGCGGCGGAAGATGTAGTCCACCACCGACTGGGCCATGCGGATGTCCGGATCGTCGGTCATGCCCGCCGGGTCGAACCGCATGTTCGTGAACTTCTCCACGTAGGTCTCCAGCGGGACCCCGTACTGCAGGGCGATGGAGATCGCGATGGAGAAGGCGTCCATCACCCCGGCCAGGGTGGACCCCTGCTTGCCGAGCTTCATGAACACCTCGCCCAGACCGTCGTCCGGGTAGGAGCCCGCGGTGATGTAGCCCTCGGCCCCGCCCACGGAGAACGACGTGGTCTCGCTCGGTCGCTTCTTGGGCAGGCGGCGGCGGACCGGGCGGGGCGCCTCGACGGCCTCCGCCTCGGGCCCGGCCTCCTTCTCCCGCGTCCCGCCGGTGGACAGCGGCTGGCCCACCTTGCAGTTGTCGCGGTAGACGGCGAGCGCCTTCAAGCCCATCCGCCAGCCCTCGAAGTAGATGTGCTCGAAGTCCTCGACCGAGGCCTCCTCCGGCACGTTCACCGTCTTGGAGATCGCGCCGGACAGGAAGGGCTGTACCGCGGCCATCATCCGCACGTGGCCCATGGGCCGGATGTAGCGGAGCCCCATCGCGCAGTCGAACACCTCGTAGTGCTCGGCGCGCAGGCCGGGCGCGTCCACGACGTGGCCGTTCTCGGAGACGTACTCGACGACGGCCTCGATCTGCTCGTCCTGGTAGCCGAGGTTGCCCAGCGCGCGCGGGATGGCCTGGTTGACGATCTGCATGGAGCCGCCGCCGACCAGCTTCTTGAACTTGACCAGCGAGAAGTCCGGCTCGATGCCGGTGGTGTCGCAGTCGAGCATGAAGCCGATGGTCCCAGTGGGCGCGAGAAGGCTCGCCTGGGCGTTGCGCCAGCCGTTGCGCTCGCCGATCCTGAGGCACTCGGCCCACTCGCGGGTGGCTGCGGCGTGGATCGGCTCCTCCAGGGTTCCGACGGTGCGCAGGTCGTCGTTGGCCGCGGCGTGCTTGCGCATGACCCTCTTGTGGGCCCGCTCGTTGCGCCGGTAGCCGTCGTAGGGGCCGACCACCCCGGCCAGCTCGGCGCTGCGCCGGTAGGCGGTGCCGGTCATCAGCGAGGTCACCGCGGCGGCGACGGCGCGCCCGCCCTCGGAGTCGTAGGCGTGGCCGGTCGCCATGAGCAGGGCGCCCAGGTTGGCGTAGCCGATGCCGAGCTGCCGGTAGGCGCGGGTGGTCTCGCCGATCTTCTCCGTGGGGAAGTCGGCGAAGGTGATGGAGACGTCCATCGCCGTGATGACCAGCTCGGTGAGCGCGGTGAAGCGCTCCACGTCGAAGGTGTCGTCCTCGCGCAGGAACTTCAGCAGGTTGATCGAGGCCAGGTTGCAGGAAGAGTCGTCCAGGGACATGTACTCCGAGCAGTTGGCGACGACGGTGCCGCCCACGATGTAGGAGTGGTTGCGCGGCTCGGTGAGGTTGTATGTGGTCTCGAATCCCGCGGAACGTCTGGAGAACAGGCGTGTAGTCGTCCTCGTCCTGTACATACGGCGGAAGTCCAGCGCCTCTCGGAGCTTCTCGCTCTTTCCCTCCAGGGAGAAGTTGACGAGGGCGGAGAACTCCTGCATGGACTGGGCCGAGATCCGCAGGTCGAAGAACGGACCGTCACTGCCATAGGTGACCGTGGACCCATCCTTGCGAGTGTAGGAGAACGAATCCGGCTTGCCCTCGGACGTCCTGTAGACACGGCTGGCAATGCCAAACGGGGCGAGGAGTTCCTGGACATCGCGCAGGAGCTGGTCCGAACGGCTGCCCAGACCGATGTAGCGCGTTCCGTTGGCCTTCTGGTCCACCGCGCACCCGTCTGCGTCGAACAGCCCTTGGAGGAACTCCAGCACGGTCTCCTCGGGTGCCTCGAAGAGCGACGGCGGCACTGACTTGTCCTCCGGGCGGGCGCCCAGGCCCAGGGCTCGGACGAACTCGACCATCGTGCGACGCGTGATTCTGAGCTGCTGGGTCCCGTTCGGCTGGAGGCTCGGCTTGCTCCGGTGCCCGGTGAGGCGCTCGATGAGCGCCTGGTGCCGAGGAAGGACGTTCTGCTGCTCCTCAGCCGTACCGTAGACGGTCACCACCGCCTGATCACCGACCGAGCCGTCCCCCACGAGCCAGCCGAGGTAGTGCGCGAGGTCGGGAACCTCGTCCCACTTCTCCGGCAGGTACAGAGGACGGACACTCGGCAAGGCCGCCACCGTCCGTACGGCTTCCAGCGCCGCACGGGGAATCCGCAGCGCCGGGTTCGAACGAGGCGCGTACTGGAAGGAACGGACGACTCGGTCATCGGAGAGCAGCTCCTCAGCGTGCACCCAGCCGCGGTTCTCGGTCCACAGACGGTGGTTGGGGGTGCAGCGCAGGAGAGAGCCGTCAGAGAAACGCAGTTCGAGGATCTCATTGGTCCCCGTGACCATGTACTGGGTGGGGATCGTCGCCACCACAGCGTTCTGGGCGTCCGTCTCAGCGGTGATGTCGTTGGTGTACACGGCGAAGGTCTCGCCTCGGGCCGCGCGCTTGATCAGATCACCGATCGGTATATGTCCGCGATCCGTCAGCACGCGCTGATCAGCCGGAAAACACGGGTTGCTCGCACTGATGCGTCCGCTCTCGGGCGTGGTGTGCCAGTCCTGGATCGTGCCGTCGTACTGGATGCCCGGATCCGCGCACTCCCAGGCGGCCCTGGCCATGCGCTGGAACAGCTCCTTGGCGTCCACCGTGGCGACGACCTCGCCGGTGGTGCGGGAGGTCAGGCCGAAGTCGGAGCCGCTCTCCACGGCGCGCATGAACGCGTCGGAGACCCGCACGGAGTTGTTGGCGTTCTGGTACTGGACGCTGAACATGTCGTCACCGCCGAGGTCGACGTCGAACCCGGCGTCGCGCAGGGCACGGATCTTGTGCTCCTCGCGGGCCTTGGTCTCGACGAAGTCCTCGATGTCGGGGTGGTCGACGTCCAGGACGACCATCTTTGCGGCCCGGCGGGTGGCGCCGCCGGACTTGATGGTCCCGGCCGAGGCGTCGGCGCCGCGCATGAAGGAGACGGGGCCTGACGCGGTCCCGCCGGAGGAGAGCAGTTCCTTGCTGGAGCGGATGCGCGACAGGTTCACACCCGCGCCGGACCCGCCCTTGAAGATGATCCCCTCCTCCTTGTACCAGTCCAGGATCGACTCCATGGTGTCGTCCACGGACAGGATAAAACACGCGCTGACCTGGGCTTTTGAGTTCGTGCCGACGTTGAACCACACCGGGGAGTTGAAGCTGAACAGCTGGTGGGCGAGGGCGTGCTTGAGCTCGTGGTCGAAGACCTCGGCGTCCTCGGCGGAGGCGAAGTAGCCGTGTTCGCGGCCGGTCTCGGTGTAGACGCCGACGACGCGGTCGATGAGCTGTTTGAGGCTCCACTCGCGTTCGGGGGTGCCCACCGCGCCGCGGAAGTACTTGCTCGTCACGATCTGGGTGGCGTTCATCGACCAGGAGGAGGGGAACTCCACCCCGCGCTGCTCGAAGTTGACCGTGCCGTCGCGCCAGTTGGTCATGACGACGTCGCGGCGCTCCCACTCCAGGGAGTCGTAGGGGTGCGTGCCCGGGGTGGTGAAGACGCGCCTCACCCTGATCCCCTTGCGGCTGCCCTTGCCCTTGCGTCCGGCCGGACCGCTGGTGGTCTCCGTCATCGCCGGGTCTCCCCTCACTCGTGGGCACGGTCACCGACCGTGCCCGGCGTCCTTGTCCCGGGGGTGGTGTGGCACCGCAGGCGGTCGGCGTGCGGCCGCGAGGGGCGCTACCCCGTGGCGGCGCCGCTCCGGCCGCCGGTCCCGGCGCCCCCGTCGGTCTCGGCCTCTCGGTCCTGGCGCAGGCTGGCGATCTCGGCCTCGAAGTCGGAGAGGCTCTCGAAGCCCCGGTAGACGCTGGCGAAGTGCAGGTAGGCGACCTCGTCCAGGTCGCGCATCGGCCCCAGGATGGCCAGGCCGATCTCGTGGGCCGGTACCTCGGCCAGGCCGCGGCCGCGGATCTCCTCCTCGACCTGCTGGCCGAGCTTGGCCAGGGCGTCCTCGGAGACGGGGCGGCCCTGGCAGGCCCGGCGCACCCCGGCGATGATCTTGGTCCTGCTGAAGGGCTCGGTGACCCCCGAGCGCTTGGCCACCATCAGCAGGACGGTCTCCTGGGTGGTGAACCTGCGCTCGCAGACGGGGCAGGACCGGCGGCGTCGGATGGCCGCGCCGTCGTCGGTGGACCTGCTGTCGATCACCCGGGTGTCCGGATGGCGGCAGAACGGACAGTGCACCCTGGTTCACCTGCTTCTCTCACCGAACGACAACGCCTAGGTACCACTAAACCACAACTTCTGGGCAATCGCCCCTGTCGCCACACCAGATGTTGTGGTCGAACCTAGACTTCTTCCTGACCCGCCGCAACCCCGGCACGGGCGTGTCACGGACACGGCCGAACGGCCGCGCGGCATCGCGGTCCGCGGCGGCGGGACGGGGCGGGGAGGTCGGCGCGGGCGGATCGCTGCGGGGGCGGCCCGGCACCGCGCTCAAGGATAGCGTCGCCGCCCGGAGCCCCCGCGCCCCGGCGGCGGGCGTCGGAATCCCGGTGTCGCGGGGATTTCGGTCGAGCCTTCGCCCCGGGATAAGACCCCCGTGCCTGGCCGGAACCGCTGCCACGGACACGCGTTCGCGCATTCCGGGGACAACAGCGCGTGAACGCGTGTACACACGTAAGTGCAGGCCGGAAATTGTCCGCGAATACGCGCGACGGCAATTGTCCCCAGCCTCGAACGCTTGTTTGATATCACCGTGTGCAACGACTAAAGTTGACCTTGATTTCACACCGGTTTCGCCATCACGTGGACCCCCAGGTCGGCACGGTCGCGGACCGGGGGTGGCCAGTCACACAAGCAGGCCCTGACCGAACCGAATGCCGAGGAGGCCCGGCCGTGCCGGAGGAGAATCCCGGAACCGCAGACACCGCCACCGTTCTCGCACCAGCGGAGAACACGGGCGGGTCCACGCCCGAAGCCCCCAAACTCACCGCGCGCCAGCAGAGCGTGCTGAACTGCATCCAGCGCTATGTCCGGGAGCGGGGTTTCCCCCCGTCGATAAGGGAAATCGGGGAAGCGGTCGGCCTGTCCAGCCCGTCCAGCGTGGCGCACCAGCTCAAGGTCCTCCAGCGCAAGGGTTACCTGCACCGGGACCAGAACCGGCCGCGCGCGGTGGAGCTGCGCACGCCCGGGCGCGCCTCGGGGCGGACCCTGGTGCCCGAGGACATCGACCTCTCGCGCGCCGCCGCCGTGCCGCTGGTCGGCCGGATCGCCGCCGGTGGTCCGATCCTGGCCGAGGAGTCGGTGGAGGACGTGCTCGCCCTGCCGCGTCAGCTGGTGGGTGAGGGGCGCCTGTTCATGCTCACCGTGGTCGGCGACTCGATGACCGACGCCGCCATCACCGACGGCGACATGGTGGTGGTGCGCCAGCAGCAGGACGCCAACAACGGCGACATCGTGGCGGCGCTGCTCGACGAGGAGGCGACCGTCAAGGTACTGCGCCGCGAGGAGGGCGGCCACGTGTGGCTGATGCCGCGCAACGAGGCCTACGAGCCGATCAACGGCGACGACGCCACCATCCTCGGCAAGGTGGTCGCGGTCATGCGCCGCGTCTGAGGTCCCCGCGTACCCGCGTCTCCGGTCCCTCTCCCCTCGGAGGGATCGGGGGCGCTTCCCCCTGTGGACGACGCGGGGCCGACGGACGCGGGCCGCTAGGCTGAGGAGGTGTTCACACGTGCCTCCTCCCCCGCCGCCCGCTGGCGCACCGCACTGCTCGGTGCGGCGAGCGCCGTCCTGTTGACCGCCTCCTGCGCCCCCGCCGACGACGGGGCCGCCGAGGCGCCGGGGGTCGGCGGCGTCGATCGCGAGGTGGCCTTCGAGGGCGGCGGGCACGAGGTGTCCGGCACCTTCCGGATGCCCCAGGACGTCTCCGGTACCGTTCCGGGCGCGCTCATCATCTCCGGCAGCGGTCCCACCGACCGCGACGGCAACAGCTCCGTGCGCCCCGACGCCAACACCAACCAGAACCTGTCCCGGGTGCTCGCCGAGGTCGGGGTGGCCTCGCTGCGCTACGACAAGTACGGCAGCGGTGCGGACTTCGAGACGCCGGACCCCGGCGGCGAGGTCGCGCCGGTGGACCCGGTGATCTTCGACGAGCAGGTCGCGGCCGCCTACGAGGAGCTCGTCTCCCAGCCCGAGGTGGACCCCGAGCGGGTGGTCGTCGTCGGGCACAGCGAGGGCGCCCTGTACGCGCTGCGCGCCCACGATCTCATCGGCGCGGAGCACCCCTCCCCCGCGCTCGTGCTGGCCGCGCCTCCCGGTACGCGCTACCTCGACCTGATCGACCGCCAGCTCACCGAGCAGGCGCGTGCCGTCGAGGCCTCGGGCCAGGTGGAGGAGGGGCAGGTGGTCCAGCTCCTCTCGGACTCCCGCGCCGGACGGGCCGCGATCAGGTCCGGGCGTGCGCTCAGCGGGGTGGAGATGCCCAGTGGGGGCCTGGGCGTCTACACCCCGGTCAACGAGGACTTCCTGGCCTACATGGACGCCTTCGACCCCGTCGACCTGGCGGAGGACCTGCCCGGGGGCACCCCGGTGCTGGTGCTGTGGGGGGAGCGGGACGCGCAGGTCTCCCGGCAGGACGTGGACCGGCTGATGACCGGTCTGGACGGCGCGCGACGGGTGGACGTCCCCGACACCGACCACATCTTCCGCCGCTACCGGGACGAGCCCGGGGCCACGGTCCTGGACGAACAGCGCCCCTTCGCCGAGGAGGTCGCGCCCGCGCTGGAGGAGTTCCTGGGCACGGCCTGGTAACCGCGCCGGAGCCTCACTCGGGGATGGAGTCCGGCAGCGCCTCGGTCACGGACAGCGCGAACTCCTCGGCGCCCGCGACCATGCGCTCCCGGTCGCCCGGGTTCTGCGCGTCGTAGCTGGCCGCCAGGCTGTAACAGGTCTCCAGGTACAGGTTGGACACCCGGGCGCCGACGCAGGCGACCGTGTACGGGTCCTCCTGGACCCAGGCGACCGCCTCCTCGCCGACGCCTTCCAATTCCTGCGCGTCGTACTGGGAGGTGGTGGTGCGCAGGTTGTCGGCGGCCGTCGTGACACCGCCCGGGTCGGGGGCGGCCACGGCCACCAGCGTCGCGGTGGCCGGAACCCGTTCGCCGGGGCCGCCGGGGGTCGCCCACCGGCACTGCCAGCCGGAGCCGAACGCCTCCTGCGGGCCGCCGACCGGTTCCTCGACCTCCAACCCGTGGTCGGGCACCAGTTCGTCCAGCGTCCCGGTCTCGGCGACGGAGCACTCGGGCGCCGCCCCGAAGTCGCTCGCCTCCGGGGTGTCGCGCGTCACCACGTACCAGATCGCCCCGGCGGCGAGCACGACCAGCACCAGGGCGGCGGCGACCACGGCGGCGGTGGCGCAGCCCCGGCTCTGCGGTTGGACGGAGGCCACCACCTCGGGCGCGGGCTGCTGGAGGTGGGGCTGCTGCCACGGGGGTCCCGGG
>NZ_QPFC01000766.1:0-7244 GCF_003427465.1 Nocardiopsis sp. TNDT3
GCCCCGCCCCGGGGCGGGGCCGCGCCCGAGCGGGCACGGCCGACGGCCCTGGTCTGGGGCCTGGACGGGGCGGCCACCGACCGGCTCGTGCACCGCCACGGGCACGGCCAGGACCTGGAGGCGTTCCTGCTGGCGGCCTTCGCCGACGCCGTGCTGGGCCGCGGCGGGCACGCCCGGCTGGAGGTGGAGGTGGAGACGCACGGGCGCGACACCAGCGACGCGGGGCACGCCTACATGGACACCGTCGGCTGGTTCACCGCCGCGAAGCGGGTCGGACTCGACCGCGCCGACGGCGGCCCGGCCCTGCGGGCGCGGGCGGTCCGGCGCCTCCTGCGCGAGGCGCCCGAGCTGCCGATGGACTCCCCCGGGCCCAGACCCGAGGCGGGGTTCAACTTCCTGGGGACGTTCCGGCCGCCCGGAGACCCCTCCCTCGGCTGGACCGTGGCCCCCGAACAGGCCGGGAACGCCCGCTGCTCCGGGGGCGACCCCCTCCAGCGCCTCCGGCTCACCGCCCGCGTCGTCGAGGGCAGGCTGGTGGCCGACCTGGTGTACGCCTGGCCCGACCTGTCCCACGAGGACGCGGCGGGCGTCCTCTCCGGCTTCGGCCGCCGCGTCGCGGCCGAGGCCCTGGCGAAGCCCCCGGCGCACAGCAGGTCGCCGGTGTCGACCTCGGGGCAGCCGATGCTCCACGGGGCTCCCCACCACGGCGCGGCCGTGCGGGTGCTCCGCGAACCCGCGCGGGTCCTGCTCACCGGCGCCACCGGCTACCTCGGCACGCACCTGCTCGGCGCGCTCCTGGAGCGGGGGGCGGAGGTCACCTGCCTGGTGCGCGCCGACAGCGACGCCGACGCCGTCCGGCGGGTCGGCGCCGGGTCGGGCGGCGTCGACGCCGTGGCCGGAGACGTCACCCGGGAGGGCCTGGGCCTGTCCGGGGACGGGCTGCGCCGCGTCAGGGGGGTCCACGCCGTCGTCCACGCCGCGGCGGACGTGCGCCTGGTGGCGCCGCCCGACGAACTCGAACGCGTCAATGCGACCGCGGTCCGCGCCCTGGTGTCCTGGATCGACGCCGAGGTCCCCGGGGCGCGCCTGCACCACCTGTCGACCCTGGCCGTGTGCGGCGGCGTCGAGGGGCCCGCGCGCCGCTTCAGCGAGGCCGACCTGCGCATCGGACAGAGCTTTCGCACCCCCTACGAGAGGACCAAGTTCGCGGCCGAGGAGATCGTCCGCTCCTGGGCCGCCTCGGGCCGCCAGTGCTACGTCCACCGCAGCGGCCACATCGCCGCGCACAGCCGTACCGGGGCGTTCCAGAGCAACGTCTCGGACAACCGGGTCTACCAGCTCGTGCGCGGTTACGTCCTGGCCGGGGCGGCGCCCAGGCGCCCGTCGACCTCCTTCGTCTTCTCCCACGTGGACACGGTGGCGGCGGGGATCGCGGCGATCGCCACGCACCCGTGCGCCGTGCCCGGCGCCTACCACGTCGAGTCGCCCCACCAGGTCCCCCACGACGAACTCGTGGCCTGGCTCGCCCGGCACGGCTACCCGGTCGCGCTGACCGGCGACGAGGCGTTCGCCGCGGCGCTGGCCCGGGCCGAGCCCGACCACCCGACGGAGATCCGCCTGGCGTCGGCGTGGTCGCAGCTGGAGGAGCGCAACGTCGTCGTCGACGGTTCGCGCACCGTGTCCCTGCTCGACCGCGCCGGTGTGCGCTTCGCGGCCCCCACCCCCCGGTGGTGGTCCGCGGCCCTGGGGTGGGCGGCCCGGACAGGTTTCCTGCCCCCGGTCGCCGTCCAGGACGGCGCCACCGCCCGCTGAACGCTTCGCGGCACTCCCCGCGAACCCGCCTGACGAAGGGAACGACCCATGTCCGATGACACCGTGACCGACCTGGGATGGAACACCGAGGTCCTGGAGGAGCGGCGCCCGCTCTGGTCGCTGCCGCTGGAGAAGGAGGACACGCGACTGCTTGCGGAGGCCGCGGCGGCCGACAGCTGGGACGGCGCCGAGGAGGTGCGCGACAGGCTCCGCGCCTTCGCCGTCGAGAGCGTGCGCTCGGTGGGGTTCGCGCACGTGCGCGGCCTGGTCTCCCCCGACGCGCCCTACGCCGTGAGCGAGGCGGTCATGCGGTTCGTGCTGCGCGAGCTGGGCGAGGTCATCCCGCAGAACGCCAAGGGCGACCTGACCCACGTGCTCCGCGACCAGGACGGCGACGGGGCCACCGAGCTGGGCTTCCACTGCGACACCTGCGACGTGCTCGTCCTGCTCTGCCTCCAGCCCGCGGTGGACGGCGGGGGCGACACCAAGCTCGCCAGCGCGCGGACGGTGCGCGAGACGGTGGCGGGCGAGCGCCCCGACGTGCTCGCCACGCTGGAGCGGGACTGGACCTTCGACCGGACCGGCCGCGCCGGTCAGCAGGTCGTCGTCTCGCCGATCCTCTTCGTCCAGGAGGACGGCTCCGTGGGCTGCTACTACCAGCCCCGCACGGTGCGGACCTCGCCCGAACGGGGCGGGCCGCCCCTGAGCGAGGAGCAGTGGGAGGCCCTGGGCTTCCTGGACGAGGTCCTCTACCGGCCCGAGATCGCCTTCCGCCTGCGCCTGGAGGCGGGCGAGCTGCTGCTCATCCGCAACAACCGGGTCATGCACGGGCGCTCGCCCTACGTGGACGTGCCCGGTCCGCGGGCCCGCCGCGTGCTCAGGGCCTGGATGAGCACGGAGGTGCTGTGACCCCCCGTCCGCGCGGCGGCGGGGTCGCCGTGGTCACCGGCGGCGGGAGCGGGCTGGGCCGGGCGGGCGCCCTGGCCCTGCTCGCGGACGGGTGGTCGGTCGCGGTGGCCGGACGGCGCGCGGGCGCGCTCGAGGAGACCCTGGCCCTGGCGGGGGCGGACGCGGACCGGATGGCGGCCGTCCCGACCGACATCAGGGACCCCGACGGGGTCGCGTCGCTCTTCGCGGCCGTGCGCGAGCGCTTCGGCCGGGTGGACCTGCTGTTCAACAACGCGGGCGCGGCCGTGCCGCGCAGGCCGGTCGAGGACATGCCCCTGGACGACTGGGACAGGGTGGTGGGCACCGTCGCCACCGGAGCCTTCCTGTGCTCGCGCGAGGCCTTCCGGGTGATGCGGGACCAGTCGCCGCGGGGTGGGCGCATCATCAACAACGGCGCCCCCTCGGCCCATGTGCCGCGGCCGTACACCATCGCCTACACCGCGGCCAAGCACGCCCTGCTGGGGATGACGCGCGCCCTGGCTCTGGACGGGCGCAGGTACGGGATCGCCTGCGGGCAGATCGACGTGGGCAACGTGGCGCCGGTGGACGGGGGGCCGCAGCCCGCGGCGGTCCAGGCGGACGGGACGAGGGCCGTGGAGCCGGTGATCCCGGTGGAGCGGTTCACCGAGTCGCTGACGCTGATGGCGTCGATGCCCCTGGACGCCAACGTCCAGTTCCTCACCGTCCTGCCGACCGCGATGCCCTTCGTCGGGCGGGGGTGAGGGGCCGGTGTTCGTCAGCTCCCGCTCCTTCGAGGAGTACCGGGCGATGTTCGCGCTCTCGGACCGGGACCTGTCGCTGCGGATCCTGGACTGCCCCGGCGGGGCGGCGGGGTTCGTGGCCGGGGCGCGGGGCGCGGACGCCGTCGCCGTGGACCCCGAGTACGCCGGTGACAGGAGGGCGCTGGGCTCGCTGGCCCTGCGCGAGGCCGAGCACCGGTACTCCCTAGTCGCGCGGGGGGCGGCGGATTTCGTGTGGACGTGGTTCGGCTCCCCCGAGCGGTACACGCGGTTGCGGACCCGGGCCGCGCGCGCCTTCGCCGCCGACCTCGCGGCGCGGCCGGAGCGCTACGTCGCGGGCGCCCTGCCCGACCTGCCCTTCGCCGACCGCTCCTTCGACCTGGTGCTCAGCTCGCACCTGCTGTTCTCCTACGGGGCGCGGCTCGACGAGGACTTCCACCGGTGCGCCCTGCTCGAACTGGTGCGCGTGGCCCGGTGGCAGGTGCGCCTGTTCCCCGTGGTGCTGCACACCAGCGGGGAGAGGTACGGTGCGCTCGACCGGCTGCGGGAGTGGCTGGAGGGGCGGGGCGTGCGCACCCGGCTGGAGCGGGTCGACTACGAGTTCCAGCCCGGGGGCGACGAGATGCTCCTCCTCGACGGCCTCTGCGGCGCCGCGGGACCGCGGACGTCCCGGGACGGGCGGGGTCGCGCCTTCGGCCTGGACCCGGTGCGCTGGCGCCACCTGGAGGCGGGGACGTAGCCGCCCGGGCACCGCCGCGACGGGGTGGGGCCACGGCGTCACCACGGCGCGGGGATTGCCCTGTCCCCTCTCCAGCGGCTCGAAGGGGTGGCCGGGGCTGTCAGGAGAGGCGCTCGGGCTCCCGGAACAGGACCGGGCCGGGGCCGCCGGGAACGGCGGCGCCCGGCCCGGACGCGTCGGCGGGGTCAGCCGCGCAGCAGCGCCTGGTGGGCCAGCTCCCGGCACGCGACCGCGAAGTCCAGCCCCGCGGCGGCGGCCCCCATCGGGAAGGTGGAGGTCTCGGTCAGGCCCGGGGCCACGTTGGTCTCCAGGAAGGTGACGCGGCCGTCGGTCCCCACGATGACGTCGGTGCGGGACAGGTCCCGCAGCCCCAGGACGCGGTGCGCGGTCAGCGCCACCTCGGTGGCCTCGGCGACCGTGGCGGGGTCCAGGCGCGCCGGGCAGAAGAACTCGGTGCGCCCGGCGGTGTAGCGGGCGGCGTAGTCGTACACCCCGCCGTCGGGCACGATCTCCACCGGCGGCAGCGCCACCGGCCCGTCGCCGGTGTCGAGGACGCCCACGGCCAGCTCGGTGCCCTGCACCTGCTCCTCGACCAGGGCCGAGTCGCTGTAGGCGAAGCAGGACACCAGGGCCGCCGACAGCTCCTGCACCGAGCCGACCGGCGCCGCGCCGAACGCGGAGCCGCCCCGGTCGGGCTTGACGAACAGCGGCAGGCCCAGCCGGTCGGCGAGCCGGTCCATCAGCGCCGGAGCGCCCAGGTCGTGGAAGGCCGACTTGGGCAGGGCGGCGCCGCGCGGCACCCGCACGCCCTCGGCGGCCAGCAGCGCCTTGGCGGCGGGCTTGGAGTAGGCCAGTCGGCAGCCCCCCGGCCGGGCGCCCACGTAGGGCACCCCGACCAGTTCCAGGACCTCCCGGATGGCGCCGTCCTCGCCCGCGGCCCCGTGCAGGACGGGGAAGACCACCTGCGGCGGGTCCTGGACGAGGCGGTCCAGCAGGGTGGAGTCCACGTCGGCGACCTGGACCTCCACGCCGAGCCTGCGCAGCGCCTCGGCGACGCCGCGCCCGGAGTGGACGCTCACCTCGTGTTCGGGGGACAGGCCCCCGGCCAGGACGAGAACCCGGTCAAGGTCTGCCACGGCGCGGACCTCCTTCTGTGCTGCTGTCATGATGGGGTGCCCTCATGGGGTGTCAGGGCAGGTCCGGAGCGGGGGCCTGTGGGCCGTCTGCGCTCGGGGCCAGGGTGGTGCCGAACGTATCACGCAGGTCGATCTCACCCTCGATGGCTCCGACGAGGCGGCGCACTCCCTCGCGGATCTGCTCGGGTGTGGGGTAGCAGAAGCTCAGGCGCATGTTGGCCCGGCCGCGTCCGTCGGCGTAGAAGCCGGTGCCGGGCACGTAGGCGACCCGTTCGGTGACGGCCCGGGGCAGCATGGCCTTGGCGTCGATGCCCTCGGGCAGGGTGGCCCAGACGAAGAATCCGCCCTGGGGGCGGGTCCAGGTGCAGCCCGCGGGCATCATCGCGGTCAGCGCGTTGAGCATCGCGTCGCGGCGTTCGCCGTACATGGTGTTGAACGACTTGATCTGCTCGCGCCAGGGGAAGGTGTTGAGGTAGCGGCGCACCACCAGCTGGTTGAAGGTGGAGTGGCTGAGCATCGCCGACTCGGCGGCCAGGACGAGCTTGGCGCGCACCGCGGCGGGGGCGAGCGCCCAGCCGATGCGCAGGCCCGGGGAGAGGGTCTTGGACAGCGATCCCAGGTAGATGACGTTGCCCTCGCTCTGGGAGTAGAGGGTGGGCTCGGGGTCGCCGTCGTAGCGCAGCAGGCCGTAGGGGTTGTCCTCGACGATGAGCACGTCGTGGCGTTCGCAGGCCTCGGTCACCCGCGCGCGCCGCTCGGCCGTCATGGTGATCCCGGCGGGGTTCTGGAAGTTGGGGACGGTGTAGAAGAACTTCACCGGCCGCCCGTCCAGCTCGGCGCGGACGAGCGCCTCCTCCAGCTCCTCGGGGATCACGCCCTGCTCGTCCATGCCGACGTGGCGGATGTCGGCCTGGAAGGCGGCGAAGGTGTTGATCGCGGTGACGTAGGTGGGGGCCTCGGTCAGCACGATGTCGCCCGGGTCGACGAAGACGCGGGTGATCAGGTCCAGGGCCTGCTGGGAGCCGACGGTGACGATGACGTCGTCGGGGCTGGCGGTGATGCCCTCCAGCGTCATGTAGTCGCAGAGCTGCTCGCGCAGCACGGGGTCGCCCTGGGCGGAACCGTACTGGAGGGCCGCCGCGCCCTCCTCGGAGACGACGTCCTTGACCAGTTCGCCGATCTGGTCCAGGGGCAGAGCCGCGACGTTGGGCATGCCCCCGGCGAGGGAGACCACCTCGGGGCGCGAGGCGACGGCGAAGAGTGCGCGGACCTCCGATGCGACCATGCCCTGTGCTCGGCGTGCGTAGCGGCCGACGTGCGGGTCGATACGCGAACCCTGTTGGCTGGGCTGCTGCTCTCGGTGGTCAGCGGACACGGTCCACCTCCGAAGGAAGGTCGTTCTGTGGGGCAGGGCGGGGGGCCGCCCGGGAACTCCCTGCGTTCCCGGGTTCGACGCCCTCGCCGTCCCCGCGGTTCACACCCCGTCCACGGGAGCGGGCGCGGTGCCCGGGCTCGCGGGTGGGGCGGTCGGGTGGGCTGGGTCGCGGGTGAACACGACCCGGTAAATGCACCGAGTCTAGCCCAGCCTCGGAGGACGGGCACGGAACGGGCCCCCGCGTGCTGTTCGCCACACCGGTCACACCCGCTCCCCTCGTCCCTTCCGGTGGACTACCCGTCCGCGGCGGGTTCCACGGGGAGCGAGGCGAGAACATGGGCCGCTCTTTCCCCTGCCGTCGGCCGGCGCCCTCTGGGTGGAGGAGGTCGCGCGGACCGTGGGGCGGGGACTCTTCCGGGAACCGTCCCGGTGGAGCCCTGTCCGCCCACCGGGACGGCGGCTCACCGGGGGAGACATGGCGCGGGGGCGGGTTC
>NZ_QPFC01000767.1:0-4326 GCF_003427465.1 Nocardiopsis sp. TNDT3
CCCCACCCGTGACTCAGCGTTGGTTCCCGCCGGAGCCTCCACGGCCGGACAACCGCCTACTCCTGCTGGTGGGGCATCCGGATGTTGTACTGGCGCATCTTGCGGTAGACGGTCGCCCGCCCCATTCCCAGCTCGGCGGCGGCCCCGACGACGGTCGCGCCCGGAGCGGTCAGGCAGCGGATGATCTCGTCGCGTTCCACGGCCTGGATGCGGCTGAGGCGGCGCCCGCCGTTGCTCCGGAAGACCTCGGCGGGCAGGTGGTGGACGTCGACCACGTCCGCGCGCAGCGCCGCGTCGCACACCGCCCGCTTCAGCTCGGTGACGTTGCCCGGCCAGTGGTAGTCGGTGAGCGCGCGGGAGGCCGCCGGGGTGAAGCCGATCGTCCGCCCCCGGGCGCCCTGCGCGAAGTGCCGCGCGAGCGGCAGCACGTCCTCCGGGCGGCGGCGCAGGGCAGGAGCCTCGACCACCGTGTCCACCAGCTCCCGCAGCGCCTCGGGGAGCGCGTCGAAACTCCGCGCCGTGACCACGAAGGGCTGGGGGCGTCCGCCCCCGCGCCGCGCCCCGGCCAGCAGCCGGGCCAGCTCGCTCGCGCCCCACGCCGGAAGCGCCTCCACCCCGGACACGATCACGCACGTGTCGTCCTTGGCCAGCTCGGGGGTCCAGAGCGTGAGCCAGGAGTCCACGTCCTCCGCGGCGGGCGGACGGGCGTTGAGCACCCTCTCCCGGGCGCTGACCTGCCGCCGCGCGAGCGAGGCCAGGGAGGTCCGGCCCGAACCCGGCTCGCCCACGACCGCCAGCGTCCGCCCGCCCACCGCCTCGCGGGCCTCGGCGACGGCGCCGCGCCAGAGCCGCGACGCGCAGGCGTCGGCCTGTCCGCCGCCGGCGGCACGGAAGCGGAACACCGCGCCCCTGGGCGCGGGCTGGACACGGCGCCCCGTGCCCCGGGCGAGCATGAGCGCGGACGTGCTCTGCGCGGCGGACTGGGCCAGTGCCAGCAGCAGGGCCGACGAGGACTCCGACCAGGTGGTCAGGTTGACGCTGCCGACCAGTGTGCCGTCGGACGGGTCCAGGACCGGAGCGGCGGCGCAGGTGTACCCGCGCAGCCCCGTGCAGTAGTGCTCCTCCGCCCTGACCAGCGACGGCGCGCGGTCGGCCAGGGCCAGCCCGAGGCCGTTGGTGCCCGCGTCGCGTTCGGCGTAGGAGAACCCGGGGGCGAGGTGGACCCGGTCCAGCGAGTGCAGGATCGCCGCGTCGTTGGCGAGCCTGCTCAGGACCAGCCCCTCGCTGTCGGTGATCATCAGGCTCACCGGTTCGTTGGCGATGGTCCGCTGGATGCCCCGCAGGACCTCGTTGCCGCACTCGTAGAACAGCGACTCCGTGTCCACGGAACCGGTGAACGCGGGCTCCACCCGTTCGGCGGAGACGCCGTAGTGCTCGCTGCGCCGCCACGAGGCGCGCAACCGCGGGGCTTTCACCGGTGTCCGTCCGGCGGTGTCGGTGGGTGCGTGTCTGGGCGGTGAACACGTCCGGTCGTGCACGTCGGCCTCCAGGGGTTCTGCGGCCGCGACCTGGGCGGACGGTCGGTACATCCGCCCGGGCCGCGTGACGGCCAGGTTACTCGTCCGTGTCCCGGAGGCTTCGGAGCGGCTGTCTCAAACTGAGACACGCGACACAGGCCAGAGTTGCGTACGTCTCCCTAGTCTTCCAGCGAAACGGCCGACTCGACCCGGCCCCGTGGGAGGAAGCATGTACAGCAAGGACGGCGAGAACTACTTCGTCGTGGACGCGCACGTGGCCCTGTGGGACGCGCGTCCCGAGAACCAGCTCAACATCCACGGCAAGCAGTTCATCGACTGCTTCTACGACTACCACCGCAACCTCGGCCCGGAGTCGGAGCTGTGGCCGTACGAGGACTTCCTCTACTACGGCGGCGAGCGCCTGATGCGCGACCTGTTCACCGACGGCTACGTCGACCACGCCATCTTCCAGCCCGCCCACCTCGGCGCCTTCTACCGCAACGGGTTCGGGCAGGCCGAGGAGGCCTTCGCGCTCACCCAGGCCCACCCCGACAAGCTCACCTACAACCACTGCTGGGACCCGCGCTTCGAGGAGGAGGGGCTGGAGTGGCTGCGCCGCGACGCCGAGCGGTTCGGGCTCCAGGGGGTCAAGCTCTACACCGCCGAGTGGAAGGAGGGCTCGCGCGGGTACAAGCTGGACGACCCGTGGACCTACCGCTACCTGGAGACCTGCCAGGAACTCGGGATCCGCAACATCCACGTCCACAAGGGGCCCACGATCCGGCCGCTGGACCGCGACGCCTTCGACGTGGCCGACGTGGACCACGCGGCGACCGACTTCCCCGACCTCAACTTCGTGGTGGAGCACTGCGGGCTGCCCCGCCTGGAGGACTTCTGCTGGATCGCGACCCAGGAGCCCAACGTGCACGCTGGCCTGGCGGTGGCGATCCCCTTCATCCACACGCGGCCGCGCTACTTCGCGCAGATCCTCGGCGAGCTGCTGTACTGGCTGGACGAGGACCGCATCCAGTTCTCCAGCGACTACGCCCTGTGGACCCCGCGCTGGCTGGTGGAGAAGTTCGTGGACTTCCAGATCCCCGAGGACATGACCGAGTACGCGTCGGTCACCGTGGACCAGAAGAAGAAGATCCTCGGGCTCAACGCGGCCGCGATGTACGGCATCGAGGTGCCCGAGGGGCTGGGTCTGACGGCCGAGGCCGACGCCAAGGCGGTGGCCTGACATGCGCACGCCCGGACACGCCGAACTGGAGCGCCCGGAAACCGCGCACACGGCCTCCGAACCCGGGACTCCGCAGGACGCCGAACTGGAACTCGCGGCGCTGCGGGCGCTGGACGCGGTGTACGACCCCGAGCTGGACGAGCCCGTCACCGACCTGGGCTTCGTCCGCTCGGTCAGGGCCGACGGCGGCGCGCTCACCGTCCACCTGCGGCTGCCCACCTCGTTCTGCGCGCCCAACTTCGCCTACCTCATGGCCTCCGACGCCAAGGACGTGCTCACCGACCTGTCCGGCGTACGTGAGGTCGCGGTCCTCCTCGACGACCACCACGACTCGGAGAGGATCAACCGCGGCCTGGCCGCGGACGCGGGCTACCGCGGCACGTTCGGGGACGAGGCGCAGGAGGACCTGGAGGAGCTGCGCCTGGTCTTCCGGCGCAAGGCCCACGCCGCCGCGATGGAGCGGGCGCTGACCCTGCTGCTGCGCGCGGACCCCGGCCTGGCCGAGGAGGACCTGCACGACCTCACCCTCGCCGACCTGCCCGACGACCGGGCGGGGCGGGCGCTGCTGCGGCGCCGCGCGGCGCTCGGGCTGAACTGCGACCCGTCCGCGCGTGTGCTCGTGGACGACCACGGCGACCCCTTCCCCCGCGAGGAGGTCCCGCTGCGGCTGAGGTTCGCCCGCTCCACCCGGATCTCCATCGAGGGCAACTCGCACTTCTGCCGCGGGCTGCTGCGCACCCGCTACCCCGGGTCGGAGGCCGACCAGGCCCCGCCCGCCCACACACTTCCGCTCACCGTTCAAGCGAGGCAGTCATGAAGGCAGTCCAGGTCGTCGGCTACGGCCAGAACCCGCGCATGGAGGAGGTGCCCGCCCCGGAGGTCACCGGTCCCTTCGACGTCATCGTCAGGATCGGCGGCGCCGGAGTCTGCCGCACCGACATCCACATCCTGGAGGGGCAGTGGGCCCAGAAGTCCGGTGTCACCCTGCCCTACACGATCGGCCACGAGAACGCGGGCTGGGTGCACGCCGTGGGCAGCGGCGTCACCAACGTCTCCGAGGGCGACAAGGTCATCGTGCACCCGCTGATCACCTGCGGCCTGTGCCGGGCCTGCCGCTCCGGTGACGACGTCCACTGCGAGAACAACCTCTTCCCCGGCATCGACACGGCCGGGGGCTACGCCGAGTACCTCAAGACCTCCGCGCGCAGCGTGGTGCGCATCGACGACTCCCTCGAACCCTCCGACGTGGCCGCGCTCGCCGACGCCGGGCTGACCGCCTACCACGCGGCGGCCAAGGCCGCGCGCCGCCTGCGTCCCGGCGACCGCTGCGCGGTGATCGGCGCCGGGGGCCTCGGGCACATCGGCATCCAGGTGCTCAAGGCGATCACCGCGGCCGAGATCATCGCGGTGGACCGCAACGCCGACGCGGTCGCCCTGGCCACCTCGATCGGCGCGGACCACGGAGTGGTCGCGGACGGCACGCAGGTCGAGCAGGTCCTCGAACTCACCGGCGGCCACGGCGCCGAGACCGTCATCGACTTCGTGGGGGAGGGCGGGGCGACCTCGGAC
>NZ_QPFC01000768.1:0-1275 GCF_003427465.1 Nocardiopsis sp. TNDT3
GGGGGTTCGCGGCGTGGCCACGCGCAGCAGCTCCTTGGGGATGATCGCGTAGGCGCTCACCCCGCGGAAGGATCGGGGTTCGAGCCTGGCTTCCAGCCCGTGCTTCTTGGCGATCCGGCTGGCGACGTACAGGCCCATGTGGCGGGGCACGTCGGCGTCCAGGACGGGTTCGCCGGCGAGGCGGTCGTTGAGTTCGGCGAGCTGCCCCTCGGGGATGCCCACGCCCTCGTCCTCGACGACGATCATGAGGCGCCCGTCGGTCATCTGCTGGGCGCTGATGACGACCTGGGAGTGCTCGGGCGAGTTGGCGGTGGCGTTGTCCAGCAGTTCGGCGAGCAGGTGGCTGATGTCGTCGGCCGCCATACCGGTGATGGAGGTCTGCGGGATCTTGCCCATCCGGACGCGGGGGTAGTCCTTGATCTCGGAGGTGGCGGCGCGGGCCACGTCGAGCAGGGGGACGATCTCGTCGTGGGCGTCGGACTCGCCGCCGTCATGTCCGGTGAGCACCAGGAAGTTTTCCCCGTTGCGCCGCATACGGGTCGCGAAGTTGTCGATCTGGAAGAGCTTGTCGAGCAGGTCGGGGTCCTGGGCGTCGGTCTCCAGCTCCTCGACCATCTCCAGCAGGGCGTCCACGAGCGACAGGTCGCGCATGGCCAGACCCGCGAGGGCCTCGTTGAGGAGGCTGTCGCCGCCCTCGGAGGGCGCGGGGGTGGCCGCGGCGGCGGGGGCGATCGCGTCCATGAGGGCCGCCCTGCGCTCGGTCAGCGTCTCGGCGGGGGCCTCGGGAGCCGCTTCGGCGGGCTCCGCGGCGGCCTCGGCCGGGGCCTCCCGCTCCTCTTCCCGCTCGGGCTGCTCCTTGCCCGCGTCCGTGCCGGAGCCCGCGCGGGTCAGGGCCCGGTCCTCGCGCTCGGCGGAGTCGGTCCGGGTCTCGGCGTGCTCGGCGAAGAGCGTGCTGGCCGACTCGGCGCTGATCACCTGCGGCTGCTGTCCGGCGGTGAGCACGATGATGTGCTGGACCGGCTGGCCGTAGGGGTTGTACTGGCCCGGGTAGAACATCGGCTGGCCGTGCATGACGTAGCCGGGGGGCTGGAAGGGCGCCGGGTAGGCGCTCTGGTAGGTGACCAGCGGCTGGGGCGGGTACTGCGCCGGGTAGTGCGCGGGCTGCGCCGGGTAGGGGTGCTGGCCCTGCGGCTGGGGCGCGTAACCGCCGTGCTGCGGCGGCGCGGCGGGGTAGGGCGCCGGGGCGGCCTGCGGGTGCGGCGGGTAGGGGTGGTG
>NZ_QPFC01000079.1:0-4397 GCF_003427465.1 Nocardiopsis sp. TNDT3
TCGTCGGCCTGGTCATCCCCCACATCGTGCGGATCGCGGTGGGCGCCGACCACCGGCGCGTGCTCACCGTCGCCCCGCTGCTGGGCGCGCTCCTCATGGTCTGGGTGGACCTCTTCTCCCGCGTGGTGGTGGCCCCGCGCGAACTCCCCCTGGGCGTCATCACCGCCCTGATCGGCGTACCGGTGTTCCTCGGTCTCATGCGCCGCCGCGGCTACCTGTTCGGAGGACGATGATGGACCTGCGCCTGGACGGGCTGTCCGTCGAGCTCGGCGGCGCCCGGATCGTGGAGAGCCTCTCCCTGGACGTGCCCGCGGGACAGGTCGTGGGGCTGGTGGGCCCCAACGGCTCGGGCAAGTCCACGGCCCTGCGCTGCGTCTACCGGGCGCTGCGCCCCAGCGGCGGGACCGTGTGGGTCGGGGACGAGGACCTGTCCTCCCTGAGCCTGCGCCGGAGCGCCCAGCGGGTGGCCGCCCTGACCCAGGAGAGCGGCAGCGACCTCGACTTCACGGTGGAGGAGGTCGTCGCCCTGGGGCGCGCCCCGCACCTGCGCGGCAACCAGCCGCTCGACGCGCGCGAGCGCGACCTGTGCCGCCGGGCCATGGAGCGCCTGGAGGTGGCCCACCTGGCCCACAGGGGCGTCATGGAGCTGTCCGGGGGCGAGCGCCAGCGGGTGCTGGTGGCCCGCGCCCTGGTCCAGGAGCCCAGCGTGCTGGTCCTGGACGAGCCCACCAACCACCTGGACATCCGCCACCAGATCGCGCTGCTGTCCCTGCTCCGGGACTCGGGGCTCACCGTCCTGGTGGTCCTGCACGACCTCAACCTGGCCGCGGCGGCCTGCGACCGGATCGGCGTGCTCCACGAGGGCCGACTGGTGGCCGCGGGCGCTCCCGACCAGGTCCTGACCCCCGCCCTGCTCCTGGAGGTCTTCGGCATCGAGGCCTCCGTCGTCCCCCATCCCCTGACCGGGGACCCCCAGCTGCTGTACCGGCTGCTCCCCGCCGTCGAGAAAGGCCTCCAGTGACACACCGGACACCCCTCGGGACCCGCGCGTCCCACCGCTCGCTGCTGCCCCTGACCGCTGTGGCCGTCCTGGTCGCCGGGTGCGGAGCCCAGGTCGAGGAAGGGCAGGAGGCCTCGGCCGCGGGCACGGTCACCGTGCAGCGGTGCGGCGAGGAGGTGGAGTACACCACCCCGCAGCGCGTCGTGGCCTACGAGGCCGGGAGCGCCGACAAGCTGTTCGCCCTCGGCCTCACCGACCACGTGCACGGGTACGTGATGCCCCCCGCCAACCCGCCGGTGGAGGAGTCGCCCTGGGCCGAGGAGTACGCCCGGGTGGAGTTCCTCAGCGACGACCTGCTCAACCGGGAGCTCGTCGTGGACGCCGGGGCCGACCTCGTCGTCGCCGGGTGGAACTCCGGGTTCAGCGAGGAGCGGGGCATCACCCCCGAGATCCTGGACGGTCTCGGCATCCAGAGCTTCATGCACACCGAGTCCTGCTTCAACTACCCGGGGCACCCCGAGGAGGTCACCCCCTTCGAGGGCCTGTACACCGACCTGGAGCGGCTGGGCCGGATCTTCGGGGTCGAGGACCGCGCCGGGGAGCTCGTCACCGACTACCGGGCGCGGGTGGCCGCCGTGGAGGAGCAGGCCCCCGCCGGCGACCCGGTCCCCGTGTTCCTCTACGACTCGGGCACCGACCAGCCCTTCACCGCGGGCAGCCAGGTCCCGCCCAACGACATCATCAGCCGCGCGGGCGGGGAGAACATCTTCGCCGGCCTCGACGAGCGCTGGACCCAGGTCGGCTGGGAGGCGGTGGTGGAGGCCGAGCCGGAGGTCATCATCATCCTCGACTACGGCGATCAGCCCGCGCAGGAGAAGATCGACTTCCTGACCTCGTTCCCCGCGATGGCCGAGGTCCCGGCGGTGGTCGAGGAGAACTTCTTCGTCCTGGACTACAACGAGGGCATCTCCGGTCCGCGCAACATCGACGGCCTGGAGAAGTTCGCCGAGTACCTGCGCGGTCTGGAACAGGGCTGATCCGCGCCCGCCCGCGCCGCTCCCCCTGTCCCGGGACGGCGCGGGCGGGCGCGCATCGGTCTGCGGGGACCGTCTGGAGGACCTCCGCGCCCGGGGACGGCGCGGGCGGGCACGGGTCGCTCAGCGGCGGCCGCGGCGGACCGGGGCCCGGCCGGAGCCCCCGGACGCGGCGGGTCAGTCCGCGCTCTGGGTCCGGCGCACCGCCTCCCCCGCGGCGGACGTGAGGCCGCGCGGGGTGAACGCCACCTCCCGGGCGCGGGCCGGGGTGACCACCTCGCGCAGCGCGGGGTCGGTGAGCAGGACCACCGGGGCGATCCGGTTCGGCTCCAGGGGGTACCACCCGGGCAGGGCCCCCTCGACGGCGGCCCAGGCCTCGTCGGTGGCGCCGCGGGCGGCCAGCTCGCGGGCCGTGTCCAGGGCGCGCTCGAAGGCGGGCGGCTCCGGCAGCCGGCGGGAGGCCAGCCACTCCCGCCGCTCGGTCCCGCCGGAGGGGATGTCGAGGCCGGGCACGGCCCCGGCCAGGGCGCGTTCGGCGTAGGCCGCGCCGCCGGGGGTGTCCAGACCGGCGCTGTGCAGGTAGAGCGGCACCGCCTCGGCCTCGATCCGCCCGGTGCCGACCTCGGCGACCACGTGGGGGCGGTGCAGCAGGCCGCGCAGCCTGTGGTGCGCCCCCCGCACGTCGAGGAAGGCCGCGAGGACGACTTCGAGGTAGGCGGCGGCGCCCGACCCCTTCTCCCTGGCCCGGCGCAGGGCGTTCAGCGCCTCCTCCACCCGGCCCTCCAGCGCGGCGCGGCGGCCCCGGGCCAGGAGTTCGAGCGCTCCCTCCGGGTGCACCGGACGCCCCTCCGCACCGAGCAGCTCCTCGAACGAGGCGCGTTCGGCGGCCACGAGGTCGGCGAAGGAGCGGTGGCGCTCCCCCGGGCCGGGGTACCAGCTCGACCAGGTGTAGGCGGCCCACTCCCCGTCGGGGGAGACGTCGCCCGCGTCCAGCACCCAGTCCTGGGCGTCCCCTTCGGCCGAGACCAGCAGCAGCGGTCCGACGGGCCCGTCCTCCCCCGTCACGAGGGACTCGTCCACACCGCACTCGTCCTCCAGGTCGGCCGCCCAGCCGACGGCGGCGGTGGAGCGCAGGCCGTACACGAACGCGCTCGCGGGCCCCCAGCCGTCGGAGGCCTCCAGGAAGGCGCGGTAACCGGGCGGGAGCCGCCTGCCGAGCCGCTCCTCCAGCTCCGCGATCCGCTCCTCGGGTGCGCCGTCGCAGCCCAGCCAGGAGGCGGCGCGCTGCTCCGCGGTGGTCCCGGGGAGTTCGTCCTCGGTCAGGACCCGCAGCATGTCCGCGCTGTACCCGGCCAGGTAGTCCCGCCACTGCTCGGCGGTGGCCGGGACGCGGGCCGGCAGGTCCTGAGCGATCCCCCCGTACGGGGAGGGCGCGCCGCCCGCCGTGTAGCGGTGTCCGTCGAACGCCTCGTAGGTGCGGCCCTCGGAGAAGAAGCGCACCCGGTTGAGCTGGATCTCGGAGCCGCCGCAGTTGCCGGTGATCTCCAGCCGCAGGTGCCGGTAGGGGGTGTCCGCGGCCGGGTCGGTGACGTGGAAGTCGCGGGCGTGGTGGCGGCCGGGGAAGAACTCGTCGGAACGGGTGTCGAGCGTGACCCAGGTCCGACCGTCCGCCGACCCCTTGAGCGCCCAGTTCCGGGGGTCGCGGTCGGCGAAGTCGTTGGCGGAGACCAGGACGTAGTGCCGGACGCTGACGGGTTCGGCCATGGTGAACTCCAGCCAGTCGGCGTCGCGCCAGCTCAGCCACTTGGAGGAGGTGTCGTCGAGGAGGTTGGCGGCGACCTCGCCCGCCCGCGTGTGCTCGTTGCCCGCCCGCACCTCGCGCACCCCGCCGGTGACCTCCTCCCCGCTACCGGCCTCCTCCAGGGCGATGGTGCGCAGGGCGACCGCACCGCCGCCGCCCTCGCGGTCGGCCCAGGTGACCCGCGCGGCCGGGGAGCCGCCGTCCTCGATGAGCAGCCGCAGTTCCTCCTCCCCGTCCGCGCCCTCGACGCCGAACCTGTGGACGGGGCGGTCGGTGAGCCGCTCCACCAGCCGTCCCCGCCAGGCGTGGGACGCGCCGTCCGCGGTGGTCCGCGTGCCGGTGAACGCGGTCATGCCGGGTTCGAACCCGACCACCGCCTCCGCGCCGTCGAGGTCGCGCCAGCCGAGCTGGGCCAACGGCACGGCCCCGCCGGGTTCGAACCCGACCACCAGCCGGTGGTCGGCCAGCCACTCCCCCGTCCGGGCCCGCTGCCGTTCGGTGCGGAAGACGCGGACGGTCGGGTGCTCGTGCATGAAGGCTCCTACGGTGAGGGGGTTCGGGG
>NZ_QPFC01000769.1:0-1769 GCF_003427465.1 Nocardiopsis sp. TNDT3
GCGGCGGCGGTACGTGGGCCACACGCCCACGCCGCTCACGCCCGCGACGCGGCGGGGCCCGCCGGGCATGGTCATCTCGAAGCCGTGGGACAGGGCGGTACCGACGACGCGGTCGCCGTCCACGGCGAGCAGGGTGCGGTCGTGCTCGGTGGTGGGGTGGTCGCGTTCGTTGTCCAGGATCTCCCGGGCGGAGAGGTTGAGGGCCTCGCAGAAGACCCTGACGGCCTCGGGGTAGTCCTTCTCCGTGCCCTCGCGCACGGTCCACGCGGGGGCGTCGTCTCGGCGGGAGGGGTCGTGCTGTGGCGCTCCTGTCATGGCACCGAGCCTCTCAGCCGCCACGGGGAGGGCGCCAGTGGGTTTCCCGGCGTGCCGCGCACCTCCCCCGCGCGGCGCGGACGCCTGTTCCCCCCGTGCTCGGCCGCCGCGGCAGACCGCCTCTTCCCCGTCCGCCGCGCGGACCGGGCCGCCGTGACGAGTAATACGCGGTGCCACGGGGCACCTCTCCCCTGTGACACGTACGATCTCCTCTTCTTCCCGTGCCCGATCCGACCAGTCGGGCGACCGGCGCGGACTCGTCCTGGGGGTGGACGCCGGGGGCACCGCCACCCGGGCGCTGGTGGCCACCCTCTCCGGAGAGCGGCTGGGCGAGGCCCGGGCCGGGGGCGCCAACCCCAACTCCCACGGCGCGGACCGGGCCGCCGAGCGGCTGGCCGAGGCGGTGGCGGGAGCGCTCGACGCGGCCGGACCGCGGGCGCGCGGGGCCGTGGCCTTCGGCGTGGTCGGCCTGGCGGGGGTGTCCGCGCTGCGCGACGACGCGGTGCGCGCTCGCCTGGAGCGGGCTCTGGCCGGGGCGGGACTGGCGCCGGAGAACACGGCGTTCACCGGCGACGACGAGGTGGCCTTCGCCTCGGGCACCCCGGGGCCCGACGGCACGGTGCTGATCGCGGGGACCGGGGCGATCGCCACCCGGGTCGAGGAGCGCAGGCGGACCCGTTCGGCGGACGGCATGGGGTGGCTCATCGGCGACGAGGGGTCGGGGTTCTGGATCGGGCACCAGGCAGCCCGGGAGACGGCGCGGCAGCTGTCCCGGGGCGGGGAGCTGAGTCCGCTGGCGCGCGCGGTGGCCAAGCAGGTCATCCCGGGCCAGCGTCCCTCGGAGGGAGGGAACCACCTGCCCGAGGAGCACGCCCGCAACTTCGCCCGGGTCCTGACCACGGCCGCCCCGGTCACGCTGGCCGCGCTGGCGCCCCTGGTCAGCGAGGCCCACACGCAGGGCGATCCGGCGGCCGAGGTGATCGTGGAGGCCGCCGCGGGACACCTGGCGCACTCGGTGCACCAGGTGCGCTCGCCCGGGGAGAGACTGCCGGTGGTGCTGGCCGGCGGGGTGCTCTCGCGGTCCGAGCCGGTGCGCTCGGCGCTCACCCGCAAGCTGGCGTTGTCCGCGTCGGGGGCGAAGGTCGCCACGGCCGGGTGCACGGCGGGCGCGGCGGCCTGGCTGGCGGCCCTGCGGGCGGGGGTTCCGGAGGACGACCGGCGGCTGCACGCGGCGTTCACCGTGGTCGGCCGCGCCCCGGGCAAGGACCGCCCCGACGCCGCCTGAGGGCGCACGCCCGCACTGCGCCGTGACAGCGGGGTTTCCCACGGCGATCTCGCTACCGGCGTCGCTGTCGGTGTCGGCGGTGGCCCTGGTAGCGGACTCGTCCCGGGCGGGCGCGATCCGACTCGGCGCGGTCGACCGCCCGCAGCGGAAGCGGGCCCGGGTCCGCAGG
>NZ_QPFC01000770.1:0-2637 GCF_003427465.1 Nocardiopsis sp. TNDT3
AAGGTGATGCTCTACCAGCTGAGCCACGTCCGCGCGGCGAGTCCTGCCTCCGGGGTTCCTCCCCGTCAGCGCCCCTCGCTGCGTTAAGAACTCTAGCGGATTCCCGGCCAAGCGCGAAATCGGCCGGGCGCACCGGGCACACCCGTGCCCCGCCGGGGCAGGTCCGCCGACCCGCCGAGGCGGCGGGAGCTACTTCTCCACGTGGGCCGGCGAGGAGGGCATGTCGGGTCGGGGAGGCGCCGAGAGGTACTGGCCGACCCTCTCGATCACCTTGTTCATCTCGTAGGCGATCAGGCCCACGTCGCTGTCGGAGTCCGACATCAGCGCCATGCATGCGCCCTCTCCGGCCGCGGCGACGAAGAGGAAGGCGCGGTCCATCTCGATGATGCTCTGGCGGATGCCGCCCGCGGCGAACTGCTTGCTCGCCCCGCCCGCGAGGCTGTGCAGCCCCGAGGCGATCGCGGACAGGTGCTCGGCGGCGGGACGGTCCAGTCCGCTGGAGGTGGCCATGAGGAGCCCGTCGGTGGACAGGACGATGGCGTGCTGCGTACCGGAGGCACGCGTGAGGAGATCGTCCAGCAACCAGCTGAGCTCTCCGCGGGCGGTACTCGGTGGGGTCATGTCTCTCTTTGCTCTGTCAGTGGTCGTGCGTGACGTGGGACACGCGCACTGCGGGCCGCCGCCGGGGGCCTTGGGGGAAAGCTCCGAACTCGGCTGCCACCGGTCCCGCATAAGCGTTGCCCAGATGATAGTCATTCGTAACTTATCTGTCCGGCCGCCACGGTGGATTCCGGGTGGGCCGCCCAGACCGTCGAGCCGCGTGACCAGTCGTGATACCTCCGCAAAACGGGCATAGGTGCTGGACCAGCGGCCGGTGCCGGTCATGGGGCTTGCCAACCCGCCGTACGGAGGTTACGGAAGGAGCGGGCCGGGACACGCCGACGAGGTGGGAGGATCGTGCAGACACCGGCCCTACCTGGGCTCTTGAGAACGTGGGGGTGGCAGATGAAGGTGTGGATCGCGGGTGCCGGGTACGGTCGCGGCACCGTCGTCGACGAGAGCGAGGCGCGCATTCCCGTGGTGGACCACGGGATCACGGTGGGTGACGGGGTCTTCGAGACGGTGCGGGCCCGCGGCGGCCGCCCCTTCGCCCTCACCCGCCACCTCAGGCGGCTGGCCCGCTCCGCGGAGGGGCTGGGCATGGCCGAGCCCGACCTGGATCTGATCGCCGACGGCGTCGCCCGCGCGGTGGCGGCCAACCCGGACCTGCCCGACGCCCGCGTGCGCATCACGGTCACCGACGGCGCCGGGCCGCTGGGCTCGGACCGCTCCCCGGGCGAGCAGACCGCCATCGTGGCCCTGGGACCCTTCCCCGGGATCGCCCCGCACGCCGACGTGGCGACGGTTCCCTGGCCGCGCAACGAGTTCGGGGCCCTGGCCGGGCTCAAGACCACCTCCTACGCCGACAACGTGCGCGCCCTGGCCTACGCCAAGCAGCGCGGCGCCGGCGAGGCGCTCTTTCGCAACGTGAGCGGCAACCTGTGCGAGGGCACCGGCAGCAACGTCTTCGTGGTGCTCGACGGCAGGCTGGTCACCCCGCCGCTGTCGGCGGGCCCGCTGGCGGGGATCACCCGCGAACTCGTCCTGGAGTGGTTCGGGGGCGAGGAGGAGGACGTGCCCATGGAGCGCCTCCCCGAGGTGACGGAGGCCTTCCTGACCTCCACCGGGCGCGACGTGCAGGCGATCCTGCACGTGGACGGCCGCACGGTGTCGGCAGAGCCCGGGCCGGTCACCGCCAAGGCCGCGTCGGTCTTCGCGGAGCGCTCCGCGGCCGACATCGACCCCTGACCCCCTCAGCCGTCGGGAGTGCTCCGCGAAGGGCCCCGGGGCCCGCGGGTCGTCAGGAGTGCAGGTGCTGCTGGATCTCCTCGTCGAGGTTCACGAACTGGCCCTCCTGGCCCGCCGGAACGATCTCGTAGGTCCGGTGGAGGAACTCGGCCAGGGGAGAGACCTGGGTGTCGAACTCGGCCTGACCGAAGGGGGAGGAGAGCGCGATGCTCACACTGCGGTCGCCGTTGTCGTCCTTGGAGGGCCACACGCGGACGTCGCCCTCGCCGACCGGGCGCACGATGCCGACGGTCAGGAGCTCGCGGGCGAAGATCCACTCGACGGGGTTGTCCTCGCCGGTGTGGAAGGCCACCCGTATGGCGTACGGGTCGTCCGCGCTGTAGTCCAGGCGCGCGACCAGGGGAACCGCCGTGCGTTCGGGGACCACGAGCCGCAGGCCCAGCTCGGCGGTGGCAGTGGTGTCGCTACTGTTCATGTTCGCCAAACCTTTTCTCGTCCGGCCTTGCTGTTGCGGCGCGGGTCGGTTGCCGTCTCACGGGCTCCAACGCGGCTTCCCGCGGAACATGACGTGAGTACGGAGGCTTTCTTGGTGGGTGGGACCGGAGGTCTCGCCGCCCGTGCGACGGGCCCGGCGTGCCGCGGTGCGGCGCCACGATCCTTCGTCACTGTAATGACCAGGACAAACCAAAGATTTCCCAATGTTGGGTGTCCCACGTCACGCGGAGGTAATGAAGGGGTGGTGTTC
Source organism: Nocardiopsis sp. TNDT3 (assembly GCF_003427465.1). Lineage (NCBI taxonomy): Bacteria > Bacillati > Actinomycetota > Actinomycetes > Streptosporangiales > Nocardiopsidaceae > Nocardiopsis > Nocardiopsis sp. TNDT3. Next base: position 2,594 of record NZ_QPFC01000770.1, read on the forward strand.
GTCGGGTCCACGGGGGTGGGAACTCCTTATCACTGCGGGGATCG
>NZ_QPFC01000771.1:0-6209 GCF_003427465.1 Nocardiopsis sp. TNDT3
CGCCGGGGAGTAGTTGAACAGCCGGAGCCTGGCCGCACCCGGTTCGGTGAGGGAGGCGGCCCCGGGGTCGACGTCCACGATGCTCAGACTGGCCGGGTGGCTCGGTACCGTGCGCGCCGGGTCGAGCCCGACGGCGGCCACGAGGAAGGCCCGCACCGGTCCTCCGTGGGTGACGGCCAGCAGCGTCCGGTGGCCGTCGGCGTGCGCCCGGCGGACGGCGGCGCCGATCCCCTCGACCACCCGGTCGGTGAGTTCGCCGAAGCTCTCCGCGCCCGGGGGGTGGAACCGCCCCGCGCGCCACGCGGCGTACACACCGCCGTCCTCCTCCTTGATCTGCGCCGAGTACCGCCCCTCCCACCCGGCCAGGTAGGCCTCGTTGAGCCGGGGGTCGCGCGCGTCCGGGCTGACCCCGAGGACCTCGGCGGTCTCCCGCGTGCGGCGCAGCGCGGAGGTGACGACGTAGCCGGGGTCCAGGTAGCGGACCGTCTCCGCCAGCGCGGCGACCTGGCCGCGCCCGGCCTCCGACAGCCCGATGTCCTGCTGCCCCTGGAGGCGGCGCTCGCCGTTCCACTCGGTCTCGCCGTGGCGGACCAGGATCAGCCGCGTCATCGGGCCTCCCCGGTGTCCAGGCGGTCGCCCGCGGCGTCGAAGTAGGCGTCCGGCGCCTCGGGCAGCCGCAGACCGGCCGCGTCCCCGGGCAGCAGGTCGACCGGCGTGTCCCGGGAGACGTTCACCCGGGTGCCGTCGGCCAGGTCCACGCCCACGACCCACCTGTCGGCCATCGGCACCTGGTCGGCGAAGACCGCCTCCAGGCAGCCGGGCGCGGAGGCGTCGCGGTCGACCCCGAGCGAACCCGCCCGGTACATCGCCCGCACGACCCCGTCCGGGACCGACGCGGGAGCCGCGCCGCAGTCGGCGCCCAGGGCCGACAGGCGACCGCCCCCGGCCCGGCACTCGATGATGTTGGCCGGGGGAGTGCCGACGAACGTCGCGGCGAACGCGGTGCGCGGCGACTCCAGCAGCTCCCGAGGCGTGCCGAACTGCTCGATCCGGCCGTCCTTCATGAGCGCGATGTGCGTGGCCATGGTCATCGCCTCCACCTGGTCGTGCGTGACGTAGACGCTCGTGGCGCCGGTCGAGCGGTGCACGCGCATCAGCTCGCCCCGGGTGTCCACCCGCAGTTTCGCGTCGAGGTTGGACAGCGGTTCGTCGAAGAGCAGCACTTTGGGCTGCGGGGCGATCATGCGGGCGATCGCCACCCGCTGCTGCTGGCCGCCGCTGATCTCCCCCGGGTAGCGGTCGGCCAGGTCCTCGATCGACAGCATCGACAGCACCTGCTCGCTGCGGGCCCGCCGGTCGGCCTTGGACCACTTGGCCACGGTCAGCGGCCAGGCGATGTTCTGGCGCACGGTCTTGTGCGGCCACAGCGCGTAGGACTGGAAGACCAGACCGGCCTCGCGCTCGGCGGGCGGCACGATCTCGGTCCCGTCGCCGCGGGCGATGACGCGGTCGCCGAACCGGATCTCGCCCCCGGTGGGGTTCTCCAGTCCGGCGAGCATCCGCAGGGTCGTCGTCTTCCCGCAGCCGGACGGTCCGAGCAGCACGAGGAAGGAGCCCGCCGGGACCTCGATCGAGACGCCGTCCACGGCGGTGGTGCCGCCGAAGTCCTTGCGCAGGTCGGTGATGGTCAGGGAGGCCGAGGAGGTTTCGGAGCGCATGTCGGTCCTTTCGGCCTGCCGGGCGCGCGGCATCGGGGTCATGATCGGGAGTTCCAGGGCTGGGCGGCGCCCTCGAAGCGCCGCGCGATGACGGTTGCCGCGACCGAGATCACCGCGATGACCACGGTGACCGCGTTGGCCAACTGGGTGAAGTTCTCCGAGGAGTACTGGTAGGTGAGCACGGCCAGCACCGGCATCGCCGGGGTCGCCAGCAGCACGACCAGGGACAGGTCGCGCACCATCTGGACGAACACCAGCACCCCGCCGGTGAACAGGCCGCGCGCGGTCAGCGGCGCGATGACCGCGCCGATCCTGCGCGTCAGCCCGGCCCCCGCCATCACCGCGGACTCCTCGACGTCCCTGGACACCTGGCTCAGGGCCGAGGTGCCCGACCGGACGGAGAACGGGATCGTGGCCGCGATCCCGGCCAGCACGAGGATCGCGAACGTCCCGTACAGGCTCGGGAGCGGGCCGATGGGCGCCCCGAACTGCGCGATGAAGGCCGCGCCCAGCGCGATGCCGGGGATGAGGAAGGGCACGAACGAGGTGACGCTCATGGTCCCCACCAGCCACCTCGGGCCGTTGGAGCGGGTGATGACGTAGGAGATGAGCAGCCCGAGCACACCGGCGCCGACCGCCACGCACACCCCGAGCAGGACGGTGTTCCAGGTGGCCTCCAGGATCTGCGGGTTGTTCAGGACGCCCCGCTGCCCCTGGGCGAGCGCCGGGTCCGAGCCGCCGATCCAGTAGTGCAGGGTCAGCCCGGAGGCGAAGTCGTTCGTGCGCACGGTCAGCGAGCTCAGGACGAGCACGAGGCCGGGCACGACCGTGGTGCACGTGACCAGCAGCCAGGCGAGCCCGGCCACCGGCCACCCCCAGGGGCCCAGGTCCACGCCCCGGCGGCGGCCGCCCTTGCCGGTGATCGTCGCGAAGCTGCGCCCGCCCCCGGTGATGCGCGTCGAGGCGTACATGATCATCGCGGCGACGACGATGAGCACGATCGAGAGCACGTACCCGCGCGCGACGTCACCGGTGGAGATCGCCCCGTACAGCCGGGTGGAGAGCGTGTGGAACCGCACCGGCAGGCCGAGCAGGGCCGGCGAGACGAAGTTGGAGACCCCCTCGGCGAAGGCGAGCAGCGCGCCGGAGATCATCGCCGGGGCCACGACCGGCAGGGCGATGTCCCGGGCCACCCGCAGCGTGGAGGCCCCGGTCATCTCGGCGGCCTCCATGAGGTCGCCGTTGACGCTGGCCAGCGCCGCGGCGACCAGCATGAACGACAGCGAGAAGTAGTGGGCCGTCAGGGTCGCGGCGATCGGTACGGGTCCCCAGGCCAGCCAGTCCGGGACGCCCAGGCCCAGGTTCATCAGGATCCCGGTGGACCCGCCGATCAGGTCGTTGCGAAAGACCGACTCCCACGCCAGCGCCAGGGCGAAGCTCGGCAGGGCGAACGGGATCGTCGCCAGCAGCCCCAGGGTCCTGCGCCCCGGGATGCGGGTCATCACGACCACCCAGGCCAGGAACCCGCCCACCACCGTCGAGCAGACGGCGGTGGCGGTCCCCATGAGGATCGAGTTGCCCATCGGCCTCCACAGGAGGTTCTCCGACATCGGGCTGGCGAACACGTCCGCCCACGCCTCGCGGTTGCCGCTCTGGAGGGTCGTGTTGACCAGCCCGCTGAGCGGCGCCACCACGAGGACGGACAGTACGAGCAGGGTGCCGGCTCCCAGCACCACGGCGGGCTGCCTCAGTGCCGTGCGCGCACGGGCCACCGTGGTGCCGACCGCGGTGCGGCGGGGGGCGGGTGCCGTCGTCATGGTGTCCTTTCGCCGGCGTGGGAGCCGGGGGAGGGGTCTTACAGGGTGAGCAGGAAGTCGGCCACGTCGTCGCGGACCCGGGCGGTCTTCTCGGGATCGATGTCCCAGGCGCCCAGTTCGTCCAGGGGCGCGGCGTCCTCGGGCATCTCCATGTCCGTGCGGACCGGGTAGTCGCCGGGGACGTAGAAGGGCTCGTATCCGGGACCGCCGGTCGCGGAGTCGTCGCCCATGAGGAAGTCGGCGACCAGGCGCGCGGCGGCCGGGCTGTCGGAGCCCTGCACCATGCCGATGTAGGCCGGGAAGGTGATGCCCAGCGACGGTGCGGTCCCCAGGGAGGCCTGGAGCGCCCAGCCCTCCTCCTCGTTGTCCCGGCGGTCGGAGTAGGAGGTGATGCCGACCGGCGGGTCCTCCTGCCCGGTCGCGCCCACGGCCGCGTTGACGTTGTCGGTGTCGTCGACCAGGACCAGGCCGTTGGCGTAGAGGTCCTTGATGAACTGCTGCCCGGCGTTCTCCACGCCCTCGTCGAGTTCGACCTCGGACCCGAAGTGCTCCTGGTGGGCCTGCGCCATCTCGTCGGAGCGCCGGACGATCTCCGCCATGAGGTCGAGGTAGTCGCCGCGCACGCTCGGGTCGACCATGACGACCTTGCCGTTCCACTCCTCCTCGGTCAGCTGCCACAGGTTCTGGACCGGGCTGCCGTCGGGGTGGGCCTCCTCGTTGTACATGAGGATCTTGGTCGAGAGCCGGTTGGCCAGCAGGGGCTGCCGGTACTCCTCGGGCACGGTCTCGGCGACGCGCTGGGGGACGTGGTTCTGGAGGATGCCGCCCGAGACGAGTTCGGTGATGACCACCGGGGCGTCGGAGATGTAGGCGACGTCCGCCGACGGGGTTCCGGCCTGGGCCTCGGACTGGAGGCGGGTGATCTGCTCGGAGGAGGCGATGTCGTGGCCGATGAGGTCGACGCCCGGGTACTCCTCCTCGAAGGCCTCCTCGACGGAGGCGATGCGCGAGGTGAAGGAGTAGACGGTGACCTCCCCCTCCTCCCTGGCCAGCTCGACCAGCTCCTCGTGGGTGGCGTCGTCGAGTTCGTGGGGCTGGGCGGCCTCGCCGGCGTCGGCGGTGTCGGCGGCCTCGGGGGTGCCGCCGCCGCAGGCGGCGAGCGTCACGGCGAGCGGGAGGGCGACGGAGGCGGAGAGCAGTCTCGAAGTACGCATGACAGGTCCTTTGCGTCGGTTTTCGCGCAGGCGGGAGCGGGGCCGGGGTGGTCCGGCCGTCGCGGGGGATGGGGAGACCGGCGTCAGTCGAACGCGTTGAGCAGGTCGTCCAGGCGGTCGAGGGCGGGCAGGATGGTCTCGGGGTGCCGCTGGGCGACGGTGAGCACGATGGCGTTCGCGATCATCATCGGGACGCTCAGGGAGGAGAAGCCCTCCTGGTGTCCGCGCGGGGCCGAGAGCACGGTGGTCGGAGCCGGATCGAGGGTGTGCAGGGTGTCCGTGACCAGCACGGACCGGGCTCCGACCTCGCAGGCGTGTGCGTACAGCTGTGTGAGGCCTCGCGGAGCGCGGCGGAACGCGAACGACACGACGACGTCGGAGTCCGACATCGCCAGGACGCGTTCGGCGACCTCGCGGCCGGGGCCGACGAGGTTGACCGGGCGCATCCCGAACCGGCGCAGCCGGCTGTCGAGGAGTTCGGCCAGGACCCCGGAGTTGCCGCGCGCGAAGAGGTAGACCACCCGCGCGCCGACGAGGAGGTCGGCCACCTCGTCGATCTGGGCCTGGCTCACGTGCTTGCCGACCGCGGCCAGGGAGTCGAGCTCGGTGGTCAGGAGGGTGTCCAGCACGCTGGCCTGCCCCTGGCCCCGGAGTTCGGCCCGGAACCGGTCGCCCGCACCGTTGAGGCGTGCCTCGTGGGCCTCGCGCAGGTCCTCGCGCAGCTCCAGGTAGCCCTGGTAGCCCAGCCGCTGGGCCAGCCGGGTGGCGGCGGCGGGGTGGACCCCCGCGCGCTGGGCCACCTCCCCGCCCCGCCACAGGGGGGCCTCGGCGGGGTTGGAGAGCAGTTCGTCGAGGAGGACCCGGTCCGACTTCGTCAGCCGGTCGCGGTACTCGCTCATGCGTTCCTGGAGGTTCACGGCGCCCACGATACAAGCAAGTTTTCTTGCACAGGCTGTTTTTCCTGCAACTTTATTTTCGGTTCATGGGGACTTCACCCTCTCCCCGGAAACCGGCCGGGCGTTCACCCGCGGATCGCCCGGCGGCAAGCCGGGGGTCAGGAAGCGTCCCGAAAACCGCAGGTGGGTCCGGTGGTCGCTTCCGGCGGGTGAAGGCGGGCGCGGCGCCGCCTGTCCCCTCACCGCGGCCCCGTACCTGTGGCGGGGTCGCAGCGCCGGTCCCGGGCGGGGCACGGGCAGGGGCCCACGCTTCGGGACGGCGGCGCTGGTGGTCGGCTCACCTGCCCCGGCCGGGGGCCTCGCCGCCCTCGGCCTCCTCCAGGAAGGCGTCCGTCTCCTTGGCGGTGGGGCAGGTGGCCGGGCCGCGGCGGGTGACGGCCAGGGCGGCGGCCGCGTTGGCCCGACGGGCGGCCGCGAGCGGGTCCATGCCCTCGGCCACGGCGGCGGTGAACACGCCCACGTGCGCGTCGCCCGCTCCGTTGGTGTCCACGGCGCGCACGTGGG
>NZ_QPFC01000772.1:0-2301 GCF_003427465.1 Nocardiopsis sp. TNDT3
CCTCGGCTGGTCGCCCTCAACTACTTCGCGCTGGGCGATCCCGACCGCGGTCGGGCCAACATCGCCGATTACTACGCCGCTACCGGCGAATTCCAGGACATAGTCGTCGACAACGTGCACACCGACGCGGAATCGCTGCGCGACGCCGTCAAGCGGTTCGAGGCCCTGGGTGCCGACGAACTGATCCTGGGCCCCGGAACCGACGACCTCGACGAGGTCACCCGTCTGGCCGACATAGTCCTCTGACCCGAAGCACGCCTTCTCCCGGCGGCCCCTGGCTGAGGTGGCCGGGGCCCGAGTGCGCTCCGCTCCCGGTGGGGCGCGTGTCGCTCCCGTTCGCGTAGGCGGTGGACGACCTCGTACCGCGCGGATCACCTCTGCCTCCCCGGAGGCTCCCCGGCGGGCCCCGCCGGGGGCGGCCGGGTTCGGGGAGGCGCCGCCGGGGTAGGACGGCGGGCGCGCGTCCGACACAGCACGAGGAGAGGGATGGACTTCACCGGCTTCACCGAGGAGACCTTCGCGTTCTTCGACGGCCTGGCCCGGGACAACTCCAAGGACTACTTCCACGGCCACCACGAGGTGTACGTGCGCGCGGTGCGCGAGCCCGCGCGCGCCCTGGCCGAGGCGCTGGAGGAGGACTTCGGCCCGATCAAGGTGGGCCGCCCCAACCGCGACGTGCGCTTCTCCCACGACAAGAGCCCGTACAAGACCCACGTGGGCCTGGTCAGCCAGTCCCAGGGACCGGTCGGCTACTACCTCCAGCTCGGCCTGGAGGGGCTCTCCGTGGGCGCGGGCTACCATGCGATGTCGGGCGCGCAGGTGGAGCGCTACCGCGACGGCGTCGACGACGAGCGCCAGGGGCCGCGGCTGGCGCGGATCGTCGACGAGCTGAAGGCCCGGGGCTTCGACATCGTCGGCGACACCCTCAAGACCCACCCGCGCGGGTACAGCGGCGACCACCCGCGCGTGCACCTGCTGCGCCACCGCTCCCTGGGGGCCGAGCACAACGTGGAGCGGTCGGACGTGCCGCTGTCCGCGAAGCTCCTGGACACCGTGCGCGCCGACTGGCGGGCCACCGGCCCCCTCATGGACTGGCTCGACCGGCACGTCACCAGCTGATCCCACCGGGCACGGCCTCCCGCCGCGCACTGATCCGCCGCGCACGCGAAACCCGGGCAGAGGGTTCCGCGTCCCGGCCACCGCCCGTGGCCGGTCCTGCGTCTGCGGGAGCGGTGGTACATTTCCCGCAACGACCTACCTGATCCGCAGGGGAGTCCGCGCTCGCGCGCGCCCTGAGCACGGAAGGCAGGTCCATGCACCACTCCACCGCCGTCACCGGCCCCACCGTCCAGTGGGACATGCTGGAGGGCGCCGTCCCGCGCGGCCTCCTCGGACTGAGCGACCCGAACGTGCACCGCGTCGGCGACCGCTGGTGCATGTTCGTCGGCGGTTTCTCCACCTCCTTCCGCAACCGCCTGTACCGGGCCACGCTGCCGGTCGGCGCGGACGTACGCCTGACCGGCTGGCGGATCGACTCCTCCGCGCGGGGCCGCCCGCTCGCGCTGGTCCCGGACGCTCCGCGCGGCGCCTGGGACGCCGGGGGGATGCACACCCCCTGCTACGTGCCGCCGCACCGGGGCGCGCCCGCACGCGTCTACTACGCCGGGCGGCGCACCGCCCGCCACTACGGGTACGGCAGCCGCTACTCGGTCGGTGTGCTCGAACAGCGGCCCGACGGCTCATGGCGGCGCCGACGCGACCCCGTGCTGAGCGGCCGCGCGGACCGCCCCAGCGCGCTGGAACCCACCGTCACCGCCGTCGGGGACGGCTACCGCATGTGGTTCCTGACGGCTCCCCACGAGGTGGGTCCGGGCGAGCAGCCCGACTTCGAACTGCGGGTCGCCGACAGCGCCGACGGCCTCCGCTGGTCCGCGCCCCGCACGTTCGCGACCCGGGAGGAGGGCTTCTTCGACACCACCCTGCACCGCGGCCCCGACGGCTGGACGATGCTGCTGGCCCGGGGCACCAACCTGCACGGCACCACGCCCTTCCCCGCCCAGGGCCTGTGGGCGATGCGGGCGCACACCCCCTCGGCCGACCGGTCGGCGTGGTCACCGCTGGTCCGGGTCCTGGACACGGACCGGCCCGCGACGCCGCGCTGGATGGGTCGGGGGGTCTGCGGTCCCAGCGTCGCGGCCGCCGGGGACGGAACCCTCCTGGTCTTCTTCACCGGCACGCACGCGTCCCGGCCCTGGTGGCGGGAGGCGGCCGGTCGCGTCGCCGCCCTGCGCCGCCCACCCG
>NZ_QPFC01000773.1:0-2090 GCF_003427465.1 Nocardiopsis sp. TNDT3
CCCCCCCCCCCGCCTCGGGCACGGACGCCGGGTGGCGCTGCGGGGGGACGAAGGCGGGTATGGCGCGGGACGCGTGCTCGCGGTCGTACTCGGCCAGGAGCGGCGCCGGGTCCAGGCCGAGCGTGCGGCAGATGCCGCGGATGTGGCCGCGTGCGTAGAAGTCCCCGCCGCAGGAGAAGAAGTCCTCCTGCTCGATGGCCGTGAGGACGGGTTCCCGGATACGTGTACGGATACTGAGGTCCGCGACCGTGTACCCCGCCGCGACCCGGGCGGCGGACAGGGTCTGACCGATCGTCGCCATGCGCACTCCCCCCGCGACTGTGTGTAGCTGCAAGAGACCACTCTGCCGCCCGGGGCGCTTTCGCGCAGGTCACCACGCCCCATGAAGCCTCCAAGATCCCACCAAATCGGGCATGCCTGTTTTTAAGGGATGCCAGTGGAGTTTCGGGAAAGGCCGTAACACGGGGTCGGAAGCCCGACTTCCCGGATGCCGGTCGGCGCCCGCGCGCCGCCGCGCGGACGCGGCGGCGCCGGTCAGGAACCGCGGATGTCGGCCAGCACGGCGGGCAGGTCGTCGGGCTGGACGAGCACGTCGCGGGCCTTGGAGCCCTCGCTGGGGCCGACCACGTCGCGGCTCTCCATGAGGTCCATCAGGCGGCCCGCCTTGGCGAAGCCCACCCGGAGCTTGCGCTGGAGCATGGACGTGGACCCGAACTGGGTGGTGACCACCAGCTCGACGGCCTGGAGGAGCAGGTCGAGGTCGTCGCCGATGTCCTCGTCGATCTCCTTCTTCTTGGCGTCGGGGACGGCCACGTCCTCGCGGTAGCTGGGCTCGGACTGCTTCTTGCAGTGCTCGACGATCGCCCGGATCTCCTTCTCCGACACCCAGGCGTTCTGGAGGCGGATGGGCTTGCCCGCGCCCATGGGGAGGAAGAGCGAGTCGCCCTTGCCGACCAGCTTCTCGGCGCCGGGCTGGTCGAGGATGACGCGGCTGTCGGAGAGGCTGGAGGTGGCGAAGGCCAGACGGGAGGGCACGTTGGCCTTGATCAGACCGGTGACGACGTCGACGCTGGGCCGCTGGGTGGCCAGCACCAGGTGGATCCCGGCGGCGCGGGCCAGCTGGGTGATGCGCACGACGGCGTCCTCCACGTCGCGGGGGGCGACCATCATCAGGTCGGCCAGCTCGTCCACGATGACCAGCAGGTAGGGGTAGGGCTCGTACTGGCGCTCGCTGCCGGGCGGGGCGGTCAGCTCCCCGGTGCGCACGGCGGCGTTGAAGTCGTCCACGTGCCGGTACCCGGAGGCGGCCAGGTCGTCGTAGCGCCGGTCCATCTCCCCCACCACCCACTGGAGGGCCTCCGCGGCCCGCTTGGGGTTGGTGATGATGGGGGTGATCAGGTGCGGGATGCCCTCGTACATGGTCAGCTCGACCCGCTTGGGGTCGACCAGGATCATCCGCACCTCGTCGGGGGTGGCGCGCATCATCAGCGAGGTGATGAGCCCGTTGATGCAGGTGGACTTGCCCGCGCCGGTGGCACCGGCGACCAGGACGTGCGGCATCTTGGCCAAGTTCGCGACCACGTTGGAGCCCTCGACGTCCTTGCCCAGGCCCACCAGCATGGGGTGGTCGTCGGAGGTCGCCGCGGGCGAGCGCAGCACGTCGCCCAGGCTCACCAGGTCCTTGTCGGTGTTGGGGATCTCCACGCCGATGGCGGACTTGCCGGGGATGGGCGACTGGATGCGCACGTCGGCGCTCTTGACCGCCAGGGAGATGTTCTTGGCCAGGGCGGTGACCTTCTCGACCTTGACCGCGGGGCCCAGTTCGATCTCGTAGCGGGTCACCGTCGGCCCGCGGGTGAAGCCGGTGACGTCGGCGTCGATGTTGAACTGGGTGAGCACCCCCGACAGGGCTTCGACGACCTCGTCGTTGGCCTTGGTGCGCGGCTTGACCGGGCTGCCGGGCTTGAGCATGGTCGGCGCGGGCAGCTCGTAGTCGCCCTCCACCACACGGGAGGGGATGGTGAGCTGCTCGGTGGTGGCGGGTGCCGGGGTGGGGTCGGGGACCTCCCGCTTGGCGCGGGCGGCCTTCT
>NZ_QPFC01000774.1:0-4168 GCF_003427465.1 Nocardiopsis sp. TNDT3
GCATGAGGTCGGCCGCCGCGGTGAGCGCGCGGTCGACCGCGCCCGCGGCCCAGCCCGCGGCCAGTCCGCCGACGACGCCGACGGCCGAGGCGCACACCGCGGCCGCCACCGAGACGGTCAGCAGCTCCCCTCCCCCGGCGAGCACGCGCGACCACACGTCCCGGCCGAGGGCGTCGGTGCCCAGCGGGTGGCCGGGCGCGGGTCCCCGCCAGGGCACGCCCAGGGGCTCGGTGGGGTCGTGGGGCGCCAGCCAGTGCCCCAGGAGCGCGGCGGCCAGCACCGCGACCAGCAGGACCGGGAACAGCGCGCGGCTCACGGCGTCCTCCCCCGGGGGTCGGCCACGGCCGCGACGGCGTCGGCCACGAGCAGGCCCGCCAGGACGACCGCCGCCGCCAGCACCGCCGTGGCCTGCACCACGGGCAGGTCGCGCGAGGCCAGGGAGGCGACCAGGAGCGAACCGAGCCCGGGGTAGCCGAAGAGGGTCTCCACCACGGTCGCGGCGGCCACGAGCCCGCCCGCGCTGACGGCCAGGACACGGGTGAGGGGCGCGAGCAGGAAGGGCAGCACGTCCACGGCCGCGACCCGCCAGGCGGGGCTGCCCCGGCGCCGGGAGTCGGCCACGTGGGGGCGGCGCAGGGCGTCGGCCACCGCGCCCGAGAGCAGGCTCGCGCCGAACAGGGCGGTGGGCAGCGCCAGGGACAGCACCGGCAGGACCAGCAGTTCGGGGCTCTCGGTCGGCGGCCTGCCCGGGGGCAGCAGCGACACCGGCGGGACCAGGCCCAGTGCCCCGGAGAGCAGGGCGGCCAGACCGCTGGCCACCACGGCCGAGGGCAGGGCGGCGCCGCCGGTCAGCAGCGCGGTCGGCGCTCCCCCGCCCCGGCGGGCCGAGCCCGCCCACCAGCCCAGGGCGAGCATGGCGGGCGCGGCCAGCAGGAGCGCTCCCCCGACGAGCGCGAGCGTGGCGGGCAGCCGCTGGAGGAGGGCGTCGGCGACGGGCCGCCCGTTGACCAGGGAGACCCCGAGGTCGCCGGTGGCCAGGGAGCCCGCCCACGCGGCGTAGCGCTGCCAGGCGGGCGCGTCCAGGCCCAGTTCCTCGCGCAGCCGCTGGACCTCCTCCTGCTGCGCTCCGGGGACCGCCCGCAGCTGGGCGGCGTCGCCGGGCAGCAGCTCGGTGGCGGCGAAGACCGCGGCCGACACCGCCACCAGCAGGAGCAGGGCCCTCGCGGACGCGAGGAGCAGGGCCCTGCCCGTTCCCCGCGTCCGCGGCACGGCGCCGGGCGGCGCCGCGTGGGTGGGGGTCATCAGCCCGGCACCCCGACCTGTTCGACGCGCAGCCGGTGGAACCCGGGGCCGGTGGGCAGGTCGGTCACGCCGGGCGCGGTGAGGTCGATCCCGTCGCCCACGCCCCAGACCACGTAGCCGCCCTCGTCGGCGATGCGCTGCTGGAGTCCGCCCAGGGCCGCGTGGCGCTCGGCCTCGTCGGCGGTGGCCAGCGCGTCGTTGAAGGCGGCGTCCCACTCGGGGTCGTTCCAGCCGGTCTCGTTGATGGGGCCGTCCGCGAGCAGCGCCATCCGGGAGAAGTCCACGAAGCCGTTGCCGCCGAGGCTGTTGAGGTAGAAGGGTTCGACGTTCCAGACCTCGGTCCAGTAGGTGTCGGGGGCTCCCACCTCGACCTCGACCTCGATCCCGGCCTCGGCGAGCTGCTCGGAGACCAGCACCGCGGCCTCCTCCATGCCGGGGTAGGAATTGGTGGCGTGCAGGGTGAGGGACACCCCGCCGCCGTGCCCGGCCTCCTCCAGCAGTTCGCGCGCCCGGTCCAGGTCGCGCTCCACCGGGGGCGCGTCCGGGGCGAAGGGCTCCAGGGGGCTGAGGAGGTCGGCGCCGGGCTCCCCGTAGCCCAGGAAGACGGTCTCCACGAGCTGCTCGCGGTCCAGGGCGAGCTTGACCGCCTCGCGGACGTCGGGGTCGTCGAAGGGCTCGGTCTCCAGGTCCATGACCAGCGGGTAGTTGACGCCGCCGGGGCGGGTGACCACCTCGACCTCACCGCCGTCGGCGTACTGCTCGGCGGTGGCCGGGGCGACGCTCCCGGCGACGTCGGCCTGCCCGGAGGCGACGGCGGCGGCGCGCGCGGCCGGGTCGGGCATGGCGGTGATCTCCAGCCTCTCGTAGGAGGGCGCCTCACCCCACCAGTCGTCGTTGCGGCTCAGGACGGAGGTGGTGTCGTCGCCCTCGTCCAGGACGAAGGGGCCCGAGCCCGCGACGGGCTCGGTGATGTCCTCGCTGCCCTCGGGCACGACGAAGGTGAGGGAGGCCAGGGCCAGGCCGACCTCGGCGTAGGGCTGGCGGGTGACCAGTTCCAGCCCGTGCTCGCCGGTGGCGCTGGAGGCCTCCAGGTCGAACATGGACAGGCGGCCGTTGTTCTCCGCGCCCTTGCCCTGGATGCGGCGCAGCGAGAACAGGACGTCGTCGGCCGTGACGGGCTGGCCGTCGGAGAAGGCGGCGTCGTCGCGCAGGGTGACGCTCCAGCGGGTGAGGTCGCCGTCCACCGGCTCCCACGCCGTGGCCAGGCGCGGCTGGACCGCGCCCTGCTCGTCGGTGACGGTGAGGACGTCGTAGAGCATGGCGAAGCGCAGGTAGTCGGCCTCGTTGCCGACCCGTCCGTGCGGGTCGTGGGTGGTGGCGGCGGGCGCCCCCACCGCGGCGTAGCGCAGGGCGGCTTCCTCGGAGGCGGCGGTCTGCTCCCCTCCGCCGCCGCAGCCGGTCGCGACCAGGGCCAGTGCGCACGCACCGGCCATGAGGGATCGTCGTCTCATCGTGGGGCCTTTCGGATCGGGGCCGTGGTCGGCACGGCCCGGGGGATGGTGTCCTGACTCGGGGGTCAGGAGGCTTCGTGGACGCTGACGGCGCCCGAGGGGCACCAGTCGGCCGCCGTCAGGGCGCGCTCGCGGTCCCGCTCGGGTACGTCGGCGCGGAGCAGGACCACCAGGCCGTCGTCGTCCTGGTCGAAGAGGTCGGGGGCGGCCCGGACGCACTGTCCGGCTCCGGCGCACACGCCGGTGTCGGCGTGCAGGCGCAGCGGGCCGGGATCGGGCGAGGTCTCGGCCCCGTCGGGGCCGGACGGCTCGCCGGCCCGGTCGCGGTCGGGGCTCACCACGACACCGGCACCTCCTCCAGCCCGAAGATCGCCGAGGCCGAACGCTGGGGCAGCTCCTCCAGCGGCACCGCCCGGCGCAGGGTGGGCACCTGCTCGAACAGCGTCCGCAGGGCCACCTCGATCTCCAGGCGCCCCAGGTTCTGCCCCACGCACTGGTGCGTCCCGTAGCCGAAGGCGACGTGGCCCCGCTGCGAGCGGGTCACGTCCAGTTTCCCGGGCTCGGGGAAGGCCGCGGGGTCGCGGTTGGCGGCGCCGAGCAGCGCGATGTATCCGTCGCCCGCCGGGATGGTGGCCCCGTCCAGGGGGATGTCCTCGGTGGCCACGCGCAGGGTGATGACGTCGGCCACGGACAGGTAGCGCAGGAGTTCGTCCACCGCGCCCGGCCACAGCGAGGGGTCCTCGCGCAGCAGGGCCAGCTGGTCGGGGTGGTCCAGCAGGGCCAGCGCCGCGAGCGGGATCATGTTGCGCGAGGTCTCGTGCCCGGCGTTGAGCGTGATGCCGATCTGGGAGAGCAGGGACTGGCGGGTGATCTCCCCGCGCGCCAGGGGGCCGGTGACCAGGCGGCTGATGAGGTCGTCCCGCGGGTCGTCGGCCTTCTCGTCGATGAGCCGGTTGATCAGGCCGAACAGGTCGGCGAGCGCGGCGCCCACCTCCTCCTCGGTGCTGTCGCGCCCGCCCGAGACCGTGGTGATGCGCCGGAAGAACTCCAGGTCCTCCAGGGGGACGCCGAGCAGGCGGCAGATGACGGTCGTGGACACCCGGTTGGCGTACTCGCCGACCAGGTCGGCGGGGGTCGGCAGGGAGAGCAGGTGGCGGGCCTGCTCGGCGCAGATCCGCTCGATCTCCGGGCGCATCTCGCGCACCCGGCGCACGGTGAACTCGCCCACGAGCATGCGGCGGACACGGGTGTGGTCGGGCGGGTCCATGCGGATGAAGGGGCGCAGGTCGGCGGCGACCGCCTGTTCGCCCCTGCCCAGGGCAGGGAAGGCGGGGTGGCGGGCGTCGGAGCTGGAG
>NZ_QPFC01000775.1:0-6076 GCF_003427465.1 Nocardiopsis sp. TNDT3
ATGCCCTAGCTCCCGCCCCCGGCGCCGTGCACCGACGCGTCGGGGGCGGGCGGGCGCATCCCGTTGCTGCTGTAGGAGTCCTCGATCCCCGTCAGCAGGGCCTCCAGGACCTCGTAGGTGGGCGTGTTCACCACGTCCGCGACCCGGGTGCGCACCGGCAGCCCGTGCTCGGCCACCAGGTCCTCGAACCGGGTGCCGCCCTCGGTGCGGAACCCGTGCGCGGCGGCCAGCTCCTGGAGCCGCGGGTCCTCGGTGAGGAGGCGGCCGACCGCGTCGCCCTCCTCCGTGAACGGCACGACGGTGTGCACCGCGTACACGGTCGGCCCGGGGTAGAGCACCACCGCGTCGTCGGCCAGCGCGGGCCCGTTGACCATCGCGTCCACGTACTGCGCCTCGTAGGCCCACAGCAGCGGAGTGTGCCCCGACCCCAGGTCGCGGTACTGGTCGAAGGGCTGCTGGGAGGACTCCGGCGGCTGGCCCTGGGCCAGGAACAGGCGCGACAGCGTCCGGGTGAGCTCCTCGTCCACCCCGCCCGGCGCCACCACCTCCTCACCGTTGAGCAGGTAGGACAGGGCCGCCACGTGCATCGCCGCCGAGTTGGAGGTGCGCGGGTCGGTGGTGCGCACCAGCACCTCGTTGCGGTTGCTGGAGCTGACCGCGTCCCCGGGCAGGTCCCGCCAGCGGGTGCGCTCCTCGGTCAGCTCCAGGTAGGCGGCCAGGTCCAGCGACCACGTGCCGTCCCCGGCCTGTTCGGCGACCCCGGCGCCCTCCAGGGCGTCCACCATCGGCTGGTAGCTCAGCAGCACCATCGGGGTGCTGAAGGGCCGGTACTCGGCGGAGATCCCGTGCCGCTCGCGCACGTGCTCGGAGGCCGGGCCCGAGCCGGGGGAGACGAAGTCGGCGCCCTCGGCGTCCTCGGCCATCAGGCGCGAGCCCCGGGGGCGCACCCGCACCTCGTACCCGAGTTCGGCGAAGCGCTCCACGACCCGCTCGTCCCCGAACAACTCCACCTTCTCCGAGCCGACCACGCCCTCCACGAGGACCGTGCCGCCGCCGGTCAGGCGGTTGACCACGACGAAGCCGAGCGCCACGGCCAGAACCACCGCGAGGACCGAGGCGACCACGACGAACCAGAAAGCGCCGCGGCCGGACGTGTGGGGGAGTCCGCGCACCTGTGCCGAGCCTCCTCGGGGAACCGGTCATCGGGGGAGCCCGATGATCCCAGGGCCCGCGGGCGCGGAGCCGACCGGCAGGTGGCCGTCCGGTGGCGCGGCGGGAAACCCCGGCGCCGGGGCCGGAGGCGGGCCCGGGAACGGGCGGGACCGCGGAACGGACTGCGGACGGCGGTCGCGGCGTCGGCGGGGCGAACTACCCTGGAGACCGTGGCAGGCCGGATCAGAGACGAAGACATCGCCCTCGTACGCGAGCGCGCGCCCATCGCCGACGTGATCGGCGAGTACCTCCAGCTCCGCAACGCCGGGGGCGGGTCGCTCAAGGGCCTGTGCCCCTTCCACGACGAGAAGTCCCCCTCCTTCAACGTCACCCCCTCCAAAAATCTCTGGTACTGCTTCGGCTGCGGAGAGGGCGGGGACACCATCTCCTTCCTCCAGAGGATCGACAGCCTCAGCTTCACCGAGGCCGTCGAGACGCTCGCCCGCCAGGCCGGCATCACCCTGCGCTACGAGGAGGGCGGGCGCAGCGCCGCCAGGCACGACACCGGCAAGCGCCAGCGCCTGCTCGACGCCCACCGCGCCGCCGCCGAGTTCTACGCCGAACAGCTCCTCTCCCCGGGCGCGGTCACCGCCCGGCGCTTCCTGGACGAGCGAGGGTTCAACCGCGCGCACGCCGAGCACTTCGGCCTCGGCTACGCCCCCGCCGGATGGGAGAACCTCACCGCGCACCTGCGCCGCAAGGGCTTCACCGACGCCGAACTGGTCGAGGGCGGCCTGGCCAGCCAGGGGCGGCGCGGCGCCTACGACCGCTTCCGCAACCGGCTGCTGTGGCCCATCCGCGAGGTCACCGGCGAGGTGGTCGGGTTCGGCGCCCGCAAGCTCGATCCCGAGGAGGACGGGCCCAAGTACCTCAACTCCCCCGAGAGCCCCGTCTTCCACAAGGGGCGGCTGCTGTACGGGCTCGACCTGGCCAAGCGCAACATCGCCCGGGAGGGCAAGGCGGTCATCGTCGAGGGCTACACCGACGTCATGGCCTGCCACCTCGCCGGGGAGGACACCGCCGTGGCCACCTGCGGCACCTCCTTCGGCGAGGACCACGTCAAGATCCTGCGCCGCATGCTGCTGGGCCGCACAGGACAGAGCGGCAGGGTCGTGTTCACCTTCGACGGCGACAAGGCGGGCCAGAAGGCGGCCGTGCGCGCCTTCGCCGAGGAGCACGGGTTCGCCTCCGAGACCTTCGTCGCCGTGCAGCCCGACGGGCTCGACCCCTGCGACCTGCGCCTCCAGCACGGGCCGCAGGCCGTGGTCGACCTCGTCAAGGACGCCGCCCCGCTGTACGAGTTCATGATCCGCAACGTCATGGAGAGCTACGACCTGTCCACCCCCGAGGGCAGGATGGCCGCCCTGGACGCCGCCGCCCCGGTGGTCGCGAGCATCCGCGACGAGGGCGTGCGCCGCGACTACGGCAGGAACCTGGACCGCTGGATCGGCATCCTGGACGAGGCCTTCGTGCTGCGCCGGGTCAACCAGCACATGCGCGGCGCCCGGGGCCGCGGTCCCGGGCCGCGGACGGCCCCCGCGCGGCCCGTGCCCACCCCGGACGCGCAGGAGGCGCCCTACAACCTGGGCGACCCCTCGGTGCAGCGCGAGCGCCAGGCGCTCAAGATCGCCCTGCAGTTCCCCTCACTGGCCGTGGGCTTCGACGCGTTCACCGAGGAGGACTTCACCGTCCCCCAGCACCGCGCGGTGCTGGGGCTCATCACCGCCGCGGGCGGGGTGGCCGCCGCGCACGACCCCGCCGCGTGGGTGAACGGCCTGCGCGAGGCCGCCCCCAATGACACACAGCGTGATTTCCTCACCCGTTTGGTGGTGGAACAGCTGGAGTTCTACGGAGAACTCGACGAGCATTACGCCCGGCAAATACTGGGCACAGTCAAGACTCATTCCATCAACCGGCGCGAGTCAAACCTGAGATCGGAACTGTCCCGCCTGGAGGGAACTCCCCAGGTGGAGGAACAACAACGGCTGCTGACCGAACTCATGGCGCTCCAACAGCAAAAACGCGCTCTCCAGGAGATGTGACGGGGCACTATGTAGCACCGGGGTGACAATAGTAGTTCTCCCTTCCAGGGTGCCCGAAAGGGCACAATGGGCGGGTGGCTCCAACAGTTGTGACCAACGAAACGCCGTCCATTCGACAGGTGGTCCGGCTGCTCCCCGACACGGGGCCGGTCAGCCGCGGCGAGGTCGCCTCGGCCCTGGAGCGGCTGGACGCGCCCCCCGACTACCTGGACCAGGCGGTCGCCCACCTCGCCCGGATCGGCGTGGAGGTCGCGGGCCCCGAGGACACCGGTTCCGAGGACCCCGGCCCCGTCGCCGACGGCGGCAGGCGCTCCGGGTCGGACCTGGTCCGCCTCTACCTGCGCGAGATCGGCCGGGTACCGCTGCTGAGCGCCGAGCAGGAGGTCGAACTGGCCAAGGCGGTCGAGGTCGGCCTCTACGCGCAGCACTGCGCGCCCGTGGAGGGCGTGCGCACCGCCGAGGAGCTGGCCTGCCTGATCGAGGAGGGGCGGCGGGCCAAGAGGAGTCTGATCGAGGCCAACCTGCGCCTGGTGGTCTCCATCGCCAAGAGGTACATGGGCCGGGGCCTGCTCCTGCTCGACCTCGTCCAGGAGGGCAACCTCGGCCTGATCCGCGCGGTGGAGAAGTTCGACTACGGCAAGGGCTTCAAGTTCTCCACCTACGCGACGTGGTGGATCCGCCAGGCCATCACGCGGGCGATCGCCGACCAGGCGCGCACGATCCGCATCCCCGTGCACATGGTCGAGACGATCAACAAGGTCGTCCGGGTCCAGCACCAGCTGCACCAGCAGCTCGGCCGCGAACCCAGCGTCGAGGAGATCTCCTCGGCCGCCGGGTTCGTCGGCCAGCGCGTCGTGGAGATCCAGCGCATCGCCCGGGAGCCCGTCTCGCTCCAGTCGCCCATCGGCGAGGAGGAGTCCGACTTCGGCGACTTCATCGAGGACTCCGACGCGGTCGCCCCCGTCGAGGCGGCGGCCTTCACCGTCCTCCAGGAGCAGCTGGGGGCCATCCTCGGCGGCCTGTCCGACCGCGAGCGGCGCATCATCCGGCTGCGCTTCGGGATGGCCGACGGCCACCCGCACACGCTGGAGGAGGTGGGGCGCGAGTTCGGGGTGACCCGTGAGCGCATCCGCCAGATCGAGGCCAAGACCCTGGCCAAGCTCCGCCACCCCTCTCGGGCCGGGAGCCTGCGCGACTTCATCCGCACCGACTGAGCGGGGGCGCGGGGCGTTCGACGGCGCCGGACCGCGTTCGGACGGTCGGCGGTCACCACCAACGCGTGGGCCGCCCCCGGGGTTCCCGTCCGGCGGACGGTCGGCCTGATGTGGCCGAACCGGTGTCGACCCGCCGCATCCGACGCGCTCGGCGTCTAACGTCGTGGGTGTGAGAACCACGCCAGCCCCGCCGGACGGCGCGCCGCCCCCGCGGCGCCGACCCCTGCTCGTCCTGGGCGCGGTCGTGGCCGCCGCAGTGCTGATCACGGGGGTCTTCGTGGCCGCGACCGGAAGGAACCCCGAGCGCCTCGGGTACTTCGCCGACTGGAACGTGGCCAACCGCGGCTACACCGTCAAGGAGCTGGAGGACAGCGGAGCCCCCGAGCACCTGACCCGCCTGATGTGGGCGTTCGGCGACATCAGCTCCGGGGGCCTGTGCCGCATCCCGGGCACCCACGACCAGCCCTGGGAGCTGTACCAGCGGCGCTACGACGCCGACGAGAGCGTCAGCGGGCGGGCCGACGAGTACGAACAGGAGCTCGCGGGCAGCCTCAACCAGCTGCGCCAGCTCCAGGAGAGGCACCCCCACCTGAGGGCCAGCCTGTCCCTGGGCGGCTGGAACTGGTCCACGCACTTCTCCACCGCGGCCCGCACCCCCGAGTCCCGGGAGGCCTTCGTGGCCTCCTGCCTGGACCTGTGGCTGCGGGGAGACCTGCCGGTGTTCGAGGACGAGCCGCAGGGCGGCGACGGGGCGGCGGCCGGGATCTTCGACGGCATCGACCTGGACTGGGAGTGGCCCGGGGGAGCGGGTCACCCGGACAACGTGGAGCACCCCGACGACGCGGCCAACTTCACCCTCCTGGCGGCCGAGTTCCGCCGCCAGATGGACGCGCTGTCCCGGGAGACCGGCGAGGAGTACGTCCTGTCCGCGTCGCTGCCCGGAGGGGCCGCGGCCAGCCAGGCCTACGACGCGCGGGTCTTCGAGTACCTGGACTTCGCCACCGTGCAGGGCTACGACTTCGCCGGCCCGTGGAGCGAGCGGACCGCCTACCACTCCAACCTGTACACCTCCGACGCCGACGCCAACAGCGTCGACCGGGCCGTGCGGCGCTACGTGGACCTGGGCGCGCCGCCGGAGCGGCTCGTGATGGGCGTTCCGGCCTTCGGCCGCGGCTGGCGGCTGGAGGACCCCTCCGAGCCCGGGCCGGGGCAGCCGGTCGCGGGGTCCGCCGAGGACCGCTACGACGGCCCGACCATGGCCTTCTCCGAACTCCAGGAGATCGAGGGCCCCCGCGCCCTGGACGAGGAGGCGGGCGCCTCCTGGGTCCTGGACGGCGACGAGTGGTGGGCCTACGACAACCCCGAGGTGATCCGCCTCAAGGGCGAGTACGTGCTCGAACGGGGGCTGGGCGGGCTCATGGTGTGGAACCTGGACATGGACCCCCGCGGCGAACTGGTGCGCGCCATGGACGAGTCCCTCGGGGGCTGACCCCCGGGGATGTCCGGCGCGGACACAGGTTCCGGAGGAACCCGGGCACCGGCCCCGGCCCCGACCCCGGGCCCCGGCTCCGCGTACCCGACCAGGTTCCCGGTCACCGGCCCCGGTTC
>NZ_QPFC01000776.1:0-10634 GCF_003427465.1 Nocardiopsis sp. TNDT3
GGACGGCGGTGGCGGCACTGGCGGTGGTGTGGCCGGGGGCGGCGGCGGTGGCCGCGCACCTGCCCGGGCTGGGGGTGTCGTGGATCGCGGCGGTGGCCGGTACGGGCGCGCGGGTGCCGCACGGCGCGCTGGCGTGGCGGTCGGACCTGGTGGGAGGGCTGGTCCTGGCCGCCGTGCTGGCGGCGCTGGTGTTCACGCACGGGCGGTTGCGCCGTGTCGTGGCCGCCGTGGTGGCGGCCGTGCTGCTGCTGGCCCTGGCCGCGCGGTGCGTGCCGGGCGGATGGCCGCCCCCGGGGTGGGCCCTGGTGGCGTGCGACGTGGGCCAGGGCACCGCGTTCGTGCTGTCGGCGGGCCCGGGCTCGGCGGTGGTCGCCGACACCGGCGAGGACCCGGACCGGGTGGACGACTGCCTGGGGCGGCTGGGAGTGCGCGAGGTCGCGCTGCTGATCCTGAGCCACGACCACGCCGACCACGTGGACGGAACGCCCGGGGTGCTGCGGCACCGGAGCGTGGGGGCCGCGCTGGCGCCGCCGGGGTTCGGGGAGAGCGGCACGGGGCGGCTGCTGGCCGAGGCCGGGGTGCGGTTGTTGGAGGCCGCGCGGGGTCAGCGGCTGCGGGTGGGGCCGTGGCTGCTGCGCGTGCTGTGGCCCGAGCCCGGCTTCACGGGTTCGGTGAACGACTCCTCGGTGGTGGTCCGGGCGGACGGGACGGCGCTGACGGTGCTGCTGACCGGTGACATCGAGGAGGAGGCGCAGGGAAGGCTGCTGGAGGGACCGGACGCCGACCTGTTGCGGGTGACCGTGCTGGCCGTGCCCCACCACGGGGCGGGGAGCCAGGAACCGGCCTTTCTGGAGGCCACCGACCCGGTGGTGTCGGTGACCTCGGTGGGCGCGGACAACACCTACGGGCATCCGGCGCCGTTCACGTGGAACATCCTGGAAAGGGTGGCGCGGGTGAACCTGCGCACCGACCGGGACGGGGACGTGGCCGTGTTGGACGGCGGCGGTTCCGGGCCCGGGCAGGCCGTGGTGCGCGGGCCCGACCCCGCACGGTAGGAGACGGAGCCGTGGAAAGCAGCGCGGCGGAGGACAGCACGGTAGGGGGCCACGGGAGGAGCCGGGTACGGGGCTCACCGGTCACGGGCGGTGCGGACGAGGGGGCGGTAGCGCGTCCGCCGACCGCGCGACGGGCGCACGGCTGGTCGGTGGGGCGTGGCATCCTCTGTGTATGCCTGCACCCGCCCTGCTCACGATCATCGTCGGGGACGAGGAACTCCTCGTCGACCGTGCCGTCGCCTCCGTCGTCGCGGCGGTCCGCGAGGCCGATCCCGGCGTGGACGTCCACGACCTGGTGCCCGCACAGGTGGGGATGTCCACACTCGTCGAGGTGACCTCGCCCTCGCTGTTCGGCGACCGGCGGGTGGTGGTACTGCGCTCGTCCCAGGACCTGACCAAGGACCTGGCGGCGACCGTCACCGACTACCTCGGGGACCCTGCCGACGACGTCAACCTCGTGCTCACCCACGCGGGCGGCAACAAGGGCAAGGCACTGCTCCAGGCCGCGGTCAAGGCGGGCGCCCACCGTGTGGACTGCAAGGGGCCGAGCAAGCCCGCCGAACGGGTGGCCTTCGTCAAGGGCGAGTTCTCCCAGGCGGGGCGCCAGATCACCGCCGACGCCGCGCAGGCGCTGGTGGACGCGGTCGGCAGTGAGCTGCGCGAGATCGCGGCGGCCTGCACCCAGCTGATCGCCGACACCGAGGGCCGGGTGGACGCCGCGGCGGTGGCCAGGTACCACTCCGGCAGGGCGGAGGCCTCGGGGTTCACCGTGGCCGACCGCGCCGTGGAGGGGCGCCTGCCCGAGGCGCTGGAGCAGTTGCGCTGGTCGCTGGCGGTGGGTACCGCCCCGGTGCTCATCAACAGCGCGCTGGCCGGTGCGGTGCGCGGCATAGCCGTGGCCGCCCAGCCGCCGCGCGGCATGTCCGAGGCGGATCTGGCCAAGCGCGCCAAGGTCCCGCCGTGGAAGCTGCGGACCCTGCGTCAGCAGGCGCGGGGGTGGAGCCCGGCGGGGGTCACCCGGGCCATGGCGGTGGTCGCCGAGACCGACGCCCTCATCAAGGGCGCCGGACGCGACCCCGAGTACGCGCTGGAGCGGGCCGTCATCGAGATCGCCCGGGCCCGCGGCACGCGTTAGCGGCAGGCTCGAAGGGCCGCTTCGGGCGCCGGCGGCGACGCCTCAGCGGATGGTCCTGCCGCCCTGCCACACCCGCAGGGTGTTGAGGCCCATCGACCAGGCGAAGGCGCCCTCGTGGTCGGCGTCCCACTGGACGAGGTCGGCCAGGCTCCCGGGTGCGAGCACGCCCCGGTCGGTCAGGCCCAGGGCGCGTGCGCTGCCCACCGTGGCGGCGTACAGGGCCTCCTGCACGGTCATCTCGAACATGGAGATGGCCAGCGAGATCACCAGCGGCATCGACATCGTGCCCGACTGGCCGGGGTTGTGGTCGGTGCCCAGCCCGATGGGCACGCCGTGGTCGAGCAGCGCCCGCACCGGCGGGGTGCGGCGCTCGTGCAGCGAGGTCGTCGGGCAGGCCACCACCGGTGTGCGGGTGGCGGCCAGCGCCAGGACGTCCTGCTCGTCGGTCTCGTGCAGCAGGTCCACCGAGGAGCAGCCGATCTCGGCGGCCATGCGCACGGCGCCGTGCCGGGGGCGCGAGCAGGCGTGCAGGGTGGTGCGCAGCCCCGCGGACTGGCCCACCCCCAGCAGCATGCGGGCGTCCTCGGTGGTGAACTGCTGGTTGTCGCAGTACACGTCCACCCCGTCGGCACCGGCTAGCGCGGCGTCGCTGAGCCAGGAGGCGGCGGTGGCCGCGTACTCCCTGGGTCTGCCGAAGAACTCCGGCGGCACCCCGTGCGCGGGGAAGAAGGTGACGTGCAGGCGCGGCATGCCCGGCTCCTCCTCCAGGGAGCGCAGCAGGCGCACGTCGGCCAGTTCGCCGTCCCTGGTCAGGTGGTAGCCGGTCTTGGCCTCCACGGTGGTGGTGCCGGTCAGCACCCAGTGCCGGAGCCGTTCGCGGACCGCGTTGCACAGGGTCCAGGGATCGGTACCCCGGGTGATGGTGACGGTGGTGGAGACACCGCCCCCGGCCGCGAAGATGTCCCCCTTGGAGGCGCCCTTGGCCCACATGTTGACCTCGGCGTAGCGGTCCCCCGCGTACACCGGGTGGCAGTGGGCGTCGATCAGCCCCGGGGTGATCATGCCGCCGCCGATGTTGACGACGTCGTCGACGTCGGTGAGGTCGTCCACCACGCCCGGAATGCTCTGGGGGAGCTCGGCGGCGGGCCCGACCCAGGCCACCCGGTCGTCGTCCATCAGGAGCGCGGCCTTGGTGATCAGCTCGCTCCCGGTCCACAGCCGACCGATGTTGCTGAGGAGTACCGCCGTCATGGGGTCGTCCGCCCTCGCCGGTCAGGTCCGCCGGTGCGGCTGCGGGACACGGTCGTGGGATACACGGGCGGACATGGCGACCTCGTATCTGGAGCGGTCCGACAGAGCCGGTGGGGAGCGGCCTGCGGCCGCCGCGGTGCCGTGACAGTGGCAGAGGGGTCGGCTGTCGCGGGACAGCGGCCACTGTCGGCCAGTGCTCCAAAACCGTAGTCCATCCGCGGACTCCGTGTACACCTCCCCGGGAGGACTAATAGGACGCCCTCCCAACAAAGGTCACGGGCACACCGGGTGATCGGTGCCACCGGCGACCTCGGTGAGCTGGGTGTTCGCGTGTGCCCGCCTCACCGGGGCGCGTTCGTGCGCCGTCGGGACCCGCCCCCGGACACGGCGAGGCCGGGGCGCCCCGTGGGGAGCGCCCCGGCCGTGCGCGGCGGACCGCGCGTGCCTCAGGCCGTGCTGGGCGTGTACTCGTCGAGTCTGCCCGCGAGCAGGGCCGGCACGAAGGCGTGGATCGCCGTGCCCTCGGCGGTGTGCTCCTCGCTGAGGATGCGCCCCTCCTCGTGGATCCGGGCGATGAGGTCGCCCCGCGAGTACGGGACGAGCGCCCGCACCTCGTGCGCCAGCTCGGGCAGCGCCGCGGCGACCGCCTCCACCAGCGCGGGAACGCCCTCGCCGGTACGGGCCGACACCTCGACCATGTCCGGGTAGCGGGTGCGCAGCGCCTTGAGCACGTCGGGGTCGGCGGCGTCCACCTTGTTGACCACGATGAGCTCGGGCACGTCACCGGCGTCGATGTCGGCGAAGACGTGCCGGACCGCGCTGATCTGGCTCTCGGGGTCGGGGTGGGACCCGTCGACCACGTGCAGGACCAGGTCGGAGTCGGCGACCTCCTCCAGGGTGGAGCGGAAGGCCTCCACGAGCTGGTGCGGCAGGTGCCGGACGAAGCCGACGGTGTCGCTGAGCGTGAACCCGCGGCCGTCGGGCGTGCGGGCCTGGCGCACGGTCGGGTCCAGGGTGGCGAACAGGGCGTTCTCGACCAGGACCCCGGCGCCGGTCAGCCGGTTGAGCAGGCTCGACTTGCCCGCGTTGGTGTACCCGGCGATGGCCACGGACGGCACCGAGCGGGTGCGCCGGACGTCGCGCTTGACGTCGCGGGCGGTGCGCATGTGGGCGAGCTGGCGGCGCAGCTTGGCCATCTTGTCGTTGATGCGCCGGCGGTCGGTCTCGATCTTGGTCTCACCCGGGCCGCGCAGGCCCACGCCGCCGCCCGCGCCACCGCCGCCGGAGCCGCCCGCCTGACGGGACAGGGCGTCACCCCAGCCGCGCAGTCGCGGCAGCAGGTAGCTGAGCTGGGCGAGTTCGACCTGGGCCTTGCCCTCGCTGCTGCGCGCGTGCTGGGCGAAGATGTCCAGGATCAGGGCCGTGCGGTCGATCACCTTGACCTTGACCACGTCCTCCAGCTGGCGCAGCTGGCCGGGGGTGAGTTCCCCGTCGCAGATCACGGTGTCGGCGCCGGTGGCCTCCACGATGTCGCGCAGCTCGGCGGCCTTGCCCTTGCCGACGTAGGTGGCGGGGTCGGGCTTGGACCGACGCTGGGTGACCCCCTCCAGCACGAGCGCGCCCGCGGTCTCGGACAGGGCGGCGAGCTCGGTGAGCGAGTTGTCCGCGTCGGCCTGTGAGCCGCTGGTCCACACGCCGATGAGGATGACGCGCTCCAGCCTCAGGGAGCGGTACTCGACCTCGGTGACGTCGGTGAGTTCGGTGGACAGTCCCGGAACCCGGCGCAGCGCGTGGCGCTCGGCGAGTTCCATCTCGCCCTGGTCGGGGGCGTTGTCCGGGTCGTCGTAGCGGTCGCCGCCGGTGGCCTTGGCCTCGCGGGACGCGTCGTGTGCGTCGACCCCGTCCCCGACGGTGATCGCCTCGCGGAACGCGTCCTCGGCCTCGTGGCCGTCGTGGACGCTTCCGCGGGTGTCAGCTGTATTCATATCCCTCCAGGTGGGTCAACGTGGCCGCCGCCGCGATTCTTCCCGCGACCGGGCGGTGGCGGGCGCCCTGACGATGGTGGCATCTCACCTTCGCGAGGGCACCTGAATTATCGCAGGGCACGGCGGGCACGACACTCCACGGGATCGGGGCCGGATCCCGTGTCCGTCCCGACGACGGGCGCCGAAGTCGCGGGAGAAGTTTTTGCGACCTTCCCAACCAGGGAAACTCCCCGGTCAGTGAGACACGCGCGACGTTGACCGTCCGCGAACCGGACGGTAGCTTCGTTTTCCACATACCAAAAGCTTATTTCGTATTGCGGAAGGTTTTCCATGGGCGCCACGCACGGGGTCGAGATCACCGGCCCCCTCCACGAACGGTTCGACGAGATCCTCACCGAGGACGCCCTCGCCCTCGTCGCCGAGCTGCACCGCGCCTTCGAGGCGCGCCGCCAGGAGCTCCTCGAAGCCCGGGCGGCCAGGCAGGAGCAGATCTCGGCCGGGGCCGACCTCGACTTCCTCCCCGAGACCAAGCACATCCGTGAGGACGACAGCTGGCGGGTCGCCCCTCCCGCCCCGGGCATCACGGACCGCCGCGTGGAGATCACCGGCCCCACCGACCGCAAGATGACCATCAACGCGCTCAACTCCGGCGCCAAGGTGTGGCTGGCCGACTTCGAGGACGCCAACACCCCGCTGTGGGAGAACATGATCGGGGGCCAGCTCAACCTGCGCGACGCCCTCGACCGCACCATCGACTTCACCTCCCCCCAGGGCAAGACCTACGCCCTGAAGGAGGACGGCGAGCTCGCCACCGTCGTCGTGCGCCCGCGCGGCTGGCACCTGGACGAGAAGCACGTCCTCGTGGACGGCCAGCGCGTCAGCGGCGGCCTGCTGGACTTCGCCCTCTACTTCTTCCACTGCGCCCAGCGCCAGATCGACAAGGGCAGGGGACCCTACTTCTACCTGCCCAAGATGCAGAGCCACCTCGAGGCGCGCCTGTGGAACGACGTCTTCGTCCTGGCCCAGGAGCGCCTGGGCATCCCGCGCGGCACCATCCGCGCGACCTGCCTCATCGAGACCATCCCGGCCGCGTTCGAGATGGATGAGATCCTCTACGAGCTGCGCGAGCACTCCGCGGGCCTCAACGCGGGCCGCTGGGACTACCTGTTCAGCATCATCAAGACGCACCGCACCCGCGGCCGCAGGTTCCTGCTGCCCGAGCGCAACGCCGTCACGATGACCGCGCCGATGATGCGCGCCTACACCGAACTGCTGGTCAAGACCTGCCACAAGCGCGGCGCCCACGCCATCGGCGGCATGGCGGCCTTCATCCCCTCCCGCAGGGACGAGGAGGTCAACAGGACCGCCTTCGCCAAGGTCCGCGACGACAAGTCCCGCGAGTCCGGCGACGGCTTCGACGGCTCCTGGGTCGCCCACCCGGGTCTGGTCCCGGTGGCCATGGAGGTCTTCGACGGCGTCCTGGGCGAGCGCCCCCACCAGATCGACAAGCAGCGCCCTGAGGTCGAGGTCTCGGCCGAGGACCTGCTGGCCGTGGACAGGACCCCGGGCGGCGTCACCCTCGCGGGCCTGCGCGGCAACGTCAACGTCGCCCTGCAGTACCTGGCGACGTGGATGGGCGGCAACGGCGCGGTGGCCATCCACAACCTCATGGAGGACGCCGCGACCGCCGAGATCTCGCGCTCCCAGGTCTGGCAGTGGCTGCACAACGACATCACGCTCGACAACGGCCCCAAGGTCACCGCCGACCTGGTCCGGGGGATCATCGACGAGGAGCTCGCCGCCATCCGCGAACAGCTGGGCGCGGACTTCGACGAGGACCTGTACCAGCAGGCCGGCGAGCTGTTCACCGAGGTGGCCCTGGCCGACGAGTACGTCGACTTCCTGACGCTGCCCGCCTACGAGCGCATGCCGTAGCCCGGCATTGATTTCATAAGACGGAAGGCAACTTCCACTGCACCCCTTGCCTAGGCGAGGGGTGCAGTCGTACGTTCACCTTGCGAGGTCGCGTCCGCCAGCGGGCGGGACCGTCCGTGTCCGCGCAGGTGGAACCGGGAGGCGCCCATGTCCGAGACCGATACGGCGCAGGCGGCCGTGGCCGGGCTCGTCCCGCGGCTGCGCCGGATCTGCGGCGAGGACGGTGTCCTCACCGACGCGGCCCAGCGCCGCACCTACGAGAGCGACGGGCTGCCCCACCACCGCGCCCTTCCCGGCGTCGTGGTGCTGCCCACCACAGCCGACCAGGTCGCCGCCGTCGTGCGCCTGTGCGCCGAGAACGGCGTGCCCTTCGTCCCGCGCGGCGCGGGCACCGGCCTGTCCGCGGGAGCGCTCCCCCACACCGAGGGCGTCCTGCTGGTCACCTCGCGCATGCGCCGCGTCCTGGAGATCGACGTCGAGAACGAGTGCGCGGTCGTCGAACCCGGTGTGGCCAACCTGGACGTCACCCGCGCCGCCGCGCCCCACGGCTACTACTACGCGCCCGACCCCTCCAGCCAGCAGGTGTGCTCCGTGGGCGGCAACGTCGCCGAGAACTCCGGCGGCGCCCACTGCCTCAAGTACGGGTTCACCGTCAACCACGTGCGCGGCCTGGACATCGTCACCCCCTCCGGCGAGCAGGTGAGCCTGGGCGGCAAGAACCCCGGCGCGCACGGCTACGACCTCGTCGGGGCCTTCGTCGGCTCCGAGGGCACCCTGGGCGTGGCCACCCGGATCACCGTCGGCCTCACCCGGTCGCCGGAACGCACCGTCACCCTGCTGTCGGCGTTCGCCTCGATGGACGCGGGAGGCCGTGCGGTCAGCTCCATCATCTCCGCCGGGGTGCTGCCCTCGGCCGTGGAGATGATGGACGCGCTGGCCATCGAGGCCGCCGAGAGGGCCGTGGCCTGCGACTACCCCGCGGGCGCCGCGGCCGTGCTGGTCGTGGAGCTGGACGGGCCCGCCGCGGAGGTCGAGGCCCAGCTCGCCGAGGTCGTCCGGCTGTGCGCGGAGGCGGGCGCCTTCGAGACCCGCACCGCCAGCGACGCCGACGAACGCGCCCGGATCTGGAAGGGCCGCAAGTCGGCCTTCGCCGCCGTCGGCCGGATCAGCCCCGCCTACATCGTCCAGGACGGCGTCGTCCCGCGCACGGCCCTGCCCGAGGTGCTGCGGCGCATCACCGAACTGTCGGCCGCCTCGGGCATCCGCGTCGCCAACGTCTTCCACGCCGGGGACGGCAACCTGCACCCGCTCGTGCTCTTCGACGACGCCGAGCCGGGCGCGGCGGAGCGGGCCGAGGAGGTCTCCGGCGCCATCCTCGACCTGTGCATCGAGCACGGCGGCTCCATCACCGGCGAGCACGGGGTGGGCGTGGACAAGGCGTGCAAGATGCCGCGCATGTACGGCCCCGACGACCTGGCCACCTTCGACCTGTTCCGCCGGGCCCTGGACCCGGACGGGATCGCCAACCCGGACAAGCTGCTGCCCACCCCGCGCCTGTGCGGTGAGCGGCCCGGGGTGCGCACGGGGGTGCACCCGCTGGTGGAGGCGGGAAGGGCCGAGCAGTTCTGAGGCGCGGACGGACCACGAACACGGGGGGAGAACGCGTGACGCTCGTCGAGGGGCCGAACGCCCGGGACGGGGCCCTGCGGGAGGGGACCGACGCCGACGCGGTGGGCGGCCTGGTCCCCGCACGCGTGGCGCGTCCCGCCGACACCCGGGGCCTGGCCCGGGTCATGGCGTCCGCCGCCCGGGAGGGGCTGACCGTCGTCGCGCGCGGCGGGGGCACGGCCCTGGACTGGGGCGGTCTCCCGCGCGGGCTGGACCTGCTCGTGGACACCGCCGACCTGTCGTGGACCGAGCACATCGCGGGCGACCTGGTGGTGGAGGTGGGCGCGGGGACCCCCGTGGCCGAACTGTACGACGTGCTGGCCGCCGCCGGGCAGCGGCTGTCGGCGGACCCCGTGCGCGTGGGCGGCACCGTGGGCGGGATGGTGGCCACGGGCGTGAGCGGTCCGCGCCGCCTGCTCACCGGGGCGCTGCGCGACCTGGTCATCGGGATGACGGTGGTGCGCGCCGACGGCGTGGTGGCGCGCAGCGGGGGCCGGGTGGTCAAGAACGTGGCCGGGTACGA
Organism: Nocardiopsis sp. TNDT3; assembly: GCF_003427465.1. Taxonomy (NCBI): domain Bacteria; kingdom Bacillati; phylum Actinomycetota; class Actinomycetes; order Streptosporangiales; family Nocardiopsidaceae; genus Nocardiopsis; species Nocardiopsis sp. TNDT3. The sequence goes on from NZ_QPFC01000776.1 coordinate 9,553, forward strand.
CCTGGCCAAGCTGCACACCGGCGGCCTGGGCACCCTGGGCGTGATCGCCTCGGTGGCCTTCCGCCTGCACCCGCTCCCCCGGGCCCTGCGCGTGCTGACGCTCCCGGCGTCCCACGCGGAGCACGCCGAGCGCCTGCTGACGGCGCTGCGCGGGTGCACGGCGACGCCCGCGGCGGTCGAACTGGACTGGCCCTCGGCGAGCCTGCGGGTGGTACTGGAGGGCACCCCGGACGGCCTCGGGGCGCGGACGGCCGAGATCGCCGCGGCCGCCGGCGCGGAGCCCGACGTGGCCGACGCCCTGCCCGAGGGCTGGGGCGTGCTGCCCGCCGAGGGCACGCTCGCCCTGGTGTCGGTGCCGCCCGCCGAGAGCGTCCGGGCCGCGGTGCGGGTGCACGAGCTGTCCGGCGCGGGCGTCACCGGCTCGGCCCGGGCGGGGGCGCTGTACGCGTCCTTCCCGCCGGGCACAGGAGCCGCCGAGGTGGCGGCCGCGCTCGACGGCGTGCGTTCGGTGCCCGGCTGGACGATGACCCTGCTGCGCGCGGAACCGCACGTCCACGCCGCCGGTGTGGACCTGTGGGGCGAGGTGCCCGGACTCCCGCTGATGCGGGCGGTCAAGGACTCCCTCGACCCCGGACACCGCCTGGCCCCCGGGCGCTTCGCGGGCGGCATCTGAACACGTGCGAACACCCTGGGAGGGCCCGTGACCGACCCGACGACCGCGGACGAGCGCGACCGGCTGTTCTCCGATCTGCTCAACGACTGCGTCCACTGCGGTTTCTGCCTGCCCACCTGTCCCACCCACGTGCTGTGGGGCCAGGAGATGGACTCGCCGCGCGGGCGGATCCACCTGATGGCGCAGACGCACACCGAGGACGTGCTGACCGAGACCGCGGTCGGGCACTTCGACAACTGCCTGGGCTGCCTGGCGTGCGTGTCCGCCTGCCCGTCGGGGGTGGCCTACGACGCGCTCATCGACACCACCCGGCACCGGGTGGAGAGGGAGCACGAGCGGACCGCGGGCGAGCGGGCGCTGCGCGGGGCGATCTTCGCGCTGTTCCCGTACCGGCGCAGGCTGGGGCTGC
>NZ_QPFC01000080.1:0-7309 GCF_003427465.1 Nocardiopsis sp. TNDT3
GTGTGGGGATCAGGCGGGGAGGGCTGTGGGGAGGACGGCCCGGTCAGACCCGGGGGCGCTCCGCCCGGGCGTGCGCGGGGGCGGCGTCGACCCGGGTGAGGGGAGCGTGGTTCCTGGCGGGGGCGATGGCGGTGGAGCCGCGGACGACCAGCTCGGGGTCGAAGACGTACTCGGTGTGGGAGACGGGGTGTCCGGCGATCTCGTCGCACAGGGCGCGCACGGCGGCCAGCGCCATGGCGTTGACCGGCTGCCGGACGGTGGTCAGCGGGGGGTCGGTGAAGGCGATGAGCTGGGAGTCGTCGAAGCCCACCACCGAGAAGTCCCGGGGGACGCTCAGGCCGCGCTGGCGGGCGGCGCGGATGGCGCCCAGGGCCATCATGTCCGAGCCGCAGACCATGGCGGTGACGCCGCGTTCGATCAGCCGGGTGGCGGCGGCGTGGCCGCCCTCCACGCCGAACAGCGACAGTTCCACGAGGTCCTCGCCGTCCAGGCCGTGCTGCGCCAGGGCCCGGTGGTACCCGTCGAGCTTGCGACGGACCGGAACGTAGCGCTCGGGGCCGCTGGTGAAACCGATGCGGGTGTGGCCGAGGGCGACCAGGTGGTTGACGGCCAGGTGCCCGGCCTCCCGGTCGTCGCAGGAGATGAAGGCGGCGGGGATGGCGTCGGCGTACCCGTTGACCAGCACGATCGGGAGTCTGCGCGAGACCAGGGCGTGGTAGCGCTCGTGGGGGGCGGTGGTGTCGGCGTGGCGCCCGGAGACGAAGAGGATGCCGGAGACGTTGCGCTCCAGCAGCAGCTCCACGTACTCGTCCTCCGTTATCCCGCCGGGGGTCTGGGTGCACAGCACCGGCGTGTACCCGCGCTGGGCGAGCGCCCCCTCGGCCGCCTGGGCGAACATCGGGAAGACGGGGTTCTCCAGTTCGGGTATGACCATGCCGACCAGTCCGGCGGAGCGCTGCCGCAGCCGGGCGGGGCGCTCGTAGCCGAGGACGTCCAGCGCCGTCAGGACGGCCTTGCGGGTGTCGCTGCCGACGCCCGGCTTGTCGTTGAGCACCCGCGAGACGGTGGCCTCGCTGACGCCTGCGTGCCGCGCGATGTCGGCAAGTCGTGGACCCATGGGCGCAACTCTAGTCGAGATCGTCGTCACATGGCCGAAAATTGGCGGTAATCTTGCGCAAGAAATTGCACTCGTCACAGGGAAGGACCCCCGCTGATGGAGCCTCAGTCGCACTGGTGGCGTGACGCGGCGATCTACCAGATCTACGTCCGCAGCTTCGCCGACTCCAACGGTGACGGTGAGGGCGACCTCGCCGGCATCCGCGAGCGCCTCCCCCACCTGGCCGAACTCGGCGTGGACGCGATCTGGCTGACGCCGTTCTACGTCTCCCCCCTCGCCGACGGCGGTTACGACGTCGCCGACTACCGCGACGTCGATCCCCGTTTCGGGACCCTGGAGGACTTCGACGCCCTCCTGGAGACCGCCCACGGGATGGGCATCCGCCTGATCATCGACGTGGTGCCCAACCACTCCTCCTCCGCCCACCGGTGGTTCAAGGAGGCCGCGGCCGCCGAGCCCGGCGAGCACGCCCGCTCGCGGTACGTCTTCCGGGACGGCAGGGGACCCGACGGGGAGGAGCCGCCGAACAACTGGAAGTCGATCTTCGGCGGCCCGGCCTGGACCCGCCTCAAGCGGCCCGACGGCACCCCCGAGCAGTGGTACCTGCACCTGTTCGACCCCGAGCAGCCCGACTTCGACTGGACCAACCAGGAGGTGCACGACGAGTTCGACGACGTGCTGCGCTTCTGGCTGGACCGGGGCGTGGACGGGTTCCGCATCGACGTCGCGCACGGCATGGTCAAGGACCCGGCGATGCCCGACATCGCCGAGGACGCCAAGGCCGACATGCTCGACGGCAGCACCTCGCTGCCCTACTTCGACCAGGACGGCGTGCACGAGATCTACCGCCGCTGGGCGCGGATCGCCGCGGAGTACCCGGGCGACCGCGCCCTGGTGGCCGAGGCGTGGGTGGAGGACGCCCAGCGGGTGGCCCGCTACCTGCGCCCGGACGAACTGCACCAGGCGTTCAACTTCGAGTACCTGACCGCGCCGTGGGACGCCGGGCGCCTGCGCGAGGTCATCGACGTGTCCCTGGCCGCCAACACCGCGGTGGGCGCGACCACCACGTGGGTGCTGTCCAACCACGACGTGACCCGCCACGTGACCCGCTTCGGCGGCGGTGAGCAGGGGCTGCGCCGTGCGCGCGCGGCGACGCTGCTGATGCTGGGCCTGCCGGGTTCGGTGTACCTGTACCAGGGCGAGGAGCTGGGACTGCCCGAGGTCACCGACCTGCCCGAGGACTCGCTGCAGGACCCGACCTGGGAGCGTTCGGGCCGCACCGACCGCGGCCGGGACGGCTGCCGGGTGCCGCTGCCGTGGGGCGGCGACCAGGCGCCGTACGGGTTCGGCCCCGAGGGCAGCGTTCCGTGGCTGCCGATGCCCGAGGGCTGGGGCGCCCTGTCGCGCGCCGCCCAGCGCGGGGTGGAGGGCTCCACGCTGGAGCTGTACACGAAGGCGCTGCGCCTGCGCCGGGAGCTGGACGCGCTCGGCGACGGCTCGATGGCCTGGCTGGACGCGCCCGGCGGCGTGCTGTACTTCGAGCGTGAGCCGGGTGTGCGCGTCGCGGTGAACCTCACCGGGGAGGCCGTGGAGCTGGCTGCCGACGGCGAGGTGCTCGTGGCCAGCGGTCCGGTCGGCGAGCCCGCCGGAGGCACCCTGAGCCTGCCCGCCGAGACGGCGGTGTGGCTGCGCGGCTGAGCGGTTGAGCGGCTGAAGGGCTGAGCGGCTGAGCCCGCGCGTGCGGTGCCGGACACGGGGTCCGGCACCGCGCGCGGTGCGGGCCGGTGCCGGTCAGCACCGTCCTGCTGGCGCGGGGATCTCCTTCGGCAAGCTCGCTGGGCGAACGTGCTCCCAGCCGGCCACCGCATCCCAGCGCTGACCGTCGCCGCCCGTGCCCACCACGACCGCCCGCTCCCCCGGGGCTGGCGTGGAACCCGCACGCTTTACCGGTGCCTGGCTGAGGTCGCCCTGAGGGCCCGCCCCCTGCGGCGCGCCACCAGCCCGCGCCCCACGGGTGCCCGGACGCCGTCGCCGGCACGCTCCGCCCCACCCCCTGCGGCGCGCCTCCAGAGGAGGCTCCCCGCCGACACCCTGCGGCGGGCCGGACCCGAACCGGGTTCGAGTGGTCCGCGACGGCGTGTTCAATGGTGTTACGAAATCGCTGCCCATCACAGGATCTATCAGCGAACGGTCACCGCACCGCTACCCAGCGCACGATGTCACGCGCCCGTTTCCGTGGCGTTTCCACATCTTTATGCGGGAGATCCGCAAACTCTTTCAAAGCTTGCAAGTTATTGCTAGCGTCACATCACCACGCATGCCCTCGACGGCCGGAACGCATGCGCGACCTCCTCAGCACGGCCTCCCGGAAGGAAGACAGCATGAGATTCCGCAGCGCACGAGCGGTCACGGGCATCGCCGCGATCGCACTGATGGCGACCGCGTGCAGTGGTGGCGACGAGGGCGGGGAGGCCGCCGCCGAGGGCAGCCTCGTCATCTGGTCCGACCCCGAGCGCGCCGACGCCATCAAGGCGGCCGCCCAGGAGTTCGCCGAGGCCAACGGCATCGAGGTCGAGGTCCAGGGCCTGACCTTCGGCGACATCCAGGGCGACGTGCTCAACGCCCACCAGGCCGGAAACGCCCCCGACGTCTTCATCGGCGCCCACGACTGGACGGGCAACCTCGTGCGCAACGGCGCCGTCCAGCCCATCGAGCTGCCCCAGGACCGCGCCTCCGGCCTGGACGAGACCTCGTTGCAGGCCCTCAACTACGACGGCCAGCTCTTCGGTGTTCCCTACTCCCAGGAGAACATCTTCCTCATGCGCAACACCGACCTGGCGCCGGACGCCCCCGCGACCTTCGAGGAGATGGTCGAGGTCGGCACCGAGCTCAAGGACTCCGGTGAGACCAGCGAGGTCCTGTCCATGGCCGTGGGCCAGGAGGGCGACCCCTACCGGATGAACGCCCTGTTCACCTCCGCGGGCGGCTACCTCTTCGGCCAGGACGAGGAGGGCAACTGGGACCCGACCGACCTGGGCGTGGGCACCGACGAGTCCATCGCGGCCATGGAGAAGGTCGCCGAGTACGGCGAGGCCGGGGAGGGCGTGCTGCGCCGCTCCATCACCCTGGAGAACGACGCCTCCCTGTTCTACGAGGGCGAGGCCCCCTTCTTCGTCGCGGGTCCGTGGAACGTCGCCGACGCCAACGAGGCGGGCGTCAACTACGAGATCAGCCCCATCCCCGGCTTCGAGGGCGAGGAGCCCGCCAGCCCCTACATCGGCTACCAGGCGTTCTTCGTCACCGAGGGCAGCGCCAACAGCGCCCTGGCCCAGGAGTTCGTGACCAACTACGTCACCGACACCGACTTCGTCCTCAGCCTCTACGAGGCCGACCCCCGCATGCCGGTGCAGACCGAGGCCCTGGAGAGCGTCTCGGCCGACGACCCCACCATCGCCGCGATCTCCGAGGCCGGGGCCGAGGGCATGCCGATGCCCTCCATCCCGGAGATGGGCGAGACGTGGGAGCCGCTGGGCATCGCCCAGGCCGCCGTCATCGCCGGTGAGGACGTGCGCGAGGCCATGGAGGCCGCCCACGAAACGATCGCCTCGCAGATCGGCGAGTAGCGGTGGCGTCCAAGAAGACAGCGGGCGCTCCCTCACCGGGGGCGCCCGCCCGCACGCCCCTGCCGGGCGGCCGGTTCGCCGGGAGCGGTTCACTGGCCGGGCAGCTGGTCAAGATCGCCCTGCTGGGCCTGTTCACCGCCCTGGGCGTGTGGGCGGTGCTGCCCCTGTACGTGGCGGGCAGCTGGTGGGGCATCGGCCTGGTCGTGGCCGTGGTCGGCCTCGTCTACTGGGTCTACCTGTCCAAGCGCACCGTCCCGGTCAAGTACCTGGTCCCGGGCGTGCTGTTCCTGCTCACCTTCCAGATCCTGCCGGTGCTCTACACGATGAGCACCTCGGTGACCAACCTCAGCGACGGCCACCGGGGCGACAAGGAACAGGCCATCGCCTCCATCGAGGCCTACTCGGTGAGCAGCCCGGACGGGGCCCAGGAGTACACCCTGACCGTGGCGGTCACCGGCTCGCCCGAGACCGGTGAGCTGGTCTTCCTGCTCACCGACCCCGAGGGCCGGGCCTACGCCGGAACCGAGGAGGGGCTCACCGAGCTCGACGGCGCGACCGTGGAGCCCTCGGGCAAGGTCGCCGAGGCCTTCGGGTACACGATCCTGTCCCCCACCCAGGTCAACGCCCGCAGCGACGAGCTCCAGGCGTTCGCGGTGCCCACCGGCAGCGGCACGGGCATCCGCTCCAGCGGCCTGTCCACCGCCTTCGAGGGGACCGCGACCCGCGCCTACGACGCCGGGTGCGACTGCGTCACCGACGCCGGGACCGGGATCGTCTACCACGCGGACAACGAGCGCGGCGCGTTCTACGACGAGGACGGGGAGCGGCTCGCCCAGGGCTGGCAGGTCGGCGTGGGCTTCGACAACTTCGCCCGCTTCCTGTTCAACCCGACCTTCGCGTCGTCGTTCTTCAGCATCCTGGTGTGGAACATCGCCTTCGCCGCCTCCGTCACCTTCCTGGTGTTCGTGGTGGGCCTGGCGATCGCGCTCACCCTGCACGTGCCCAGGCTGCGCGGCAGGGTCGTGTACCGGATCCTGGTGGTCCTGCCGTACGCGATGAGCTCGCTGGCGATGTTCCTGCTGTGGCGGGACATGTTCAACACCGACTTCGGCCTGTTCAACCGGGTGCTCGGCCTGGAGGTGGACTGGCTGGGCGACGCCTGGTCGGCCCGGGCGGCGGTGATCCTGGCCAACGTCTGGCTGGGCTACCCGTACATGTTCCTGGTGGCCACGGGAGCCCTCCAGGCCGTCCCGCGCGAGCTGGGCCAGGCCGCGCAGATCGACGGCGCGGGCCCCTGGCAGGCCTTCCGCAACGTCACCCTGCCGCTCCTGATGGTGGCGATGACGCCGATCCTGGTCTCGACGTTCGCGTTCAACTTCAACAACTTCAACGCGGTGTGGCTGATCACCCAGGGCGGCCCCTTCTCCCCGGAGAGCCCGACGGCCGGTGCCACGGACCTGCTCATCACCTACACCTACCGGCTCGCCTTCAACGAGGCCACCGCCCAATACGGGTACGCGGCGGCGCTGTCGGTGATGATCTTCCTGATCGTGTCGGTGATGTCGGTGGTCAGCCTCAGCAGGAGCAAGGCCCTCAAGGAGGTGGACTGATGGCGGTCGCAACCCCGGACGCGGTACGCGCCCCCCACCGGCGCGGTACCGGAGTCCGTCTGGGCCTGTGGGCCCGCAGGTACGGCTGGCGCCACGTGGTGATGCTGGTGGTCGTGGCGTTCGCGCTCTTCCCTGTGCTGTTCGTGGTGTCGGCGGCGCTCAACCCGCTGGGCACGCTGTCCAGCGCGCAGCTGTGGCCGACCGGGGCCAGTCTGGACAACGCCGTCGACCTGTTCAGCAACACCCCGTTCACCACCTGGTACGCGAACTCGCTGTTCTTCGCCTTCACCAACGCCGCCGTGACGGTGCTGCTGTCGGCACTGGCCGCGTACGCGTTCAGCCGCATGCGCTTCCGGGGCCGCCGGGTGGGGCTGATCGGGCTGCTGGTGATCCAGATGTTCCCGCAGTTCCTGGCGATCGTGGCGATCTACCTGATGTTCTCCACGATCGGCGAGTACTACCCGGCGATCGGCTTCGACACCCGGTGGGGGCTGCTGCTGGTCTACCTGGGCGGCGCGCTGAGCATCAACACGTGGCTGATGAAGGGCTTCTTCGACACCGTGCCGAAGGAGCTGGACGAGTCCGCGCAGATGGACGGGGCCTCGCACGCGCAGGTGTTCTTCCGGATCATGCTGCCGCTGGTCACACCGGTGCTGGCGATCGTGGGCCTGCTGGTGTTCATCTCCACCATCAACGAGTTCCTGATGGCGAGCGTGTTCCTGCGCGACACCGACGCCAAGACGCTGGGCCTGGGGCTCTACCAGCTGGTGGCCTCGCAGCGCAACGCGAACTTCGGGATGTTCGCGGTGGGCGCCATCATGCTGTCCCTGCCCACCCTGGCGGTGTTCTGGTTCCTCCAGCGCTACATCACCGAGGGCCTGACCGCGGGAGCGGTCAAGGGCTGAGGCGGTACCGGGGAGAACGCGGAAGGGGGCGCCCCGGCTCGGGGCGCCCCCTTC